>JBDSAB010000527.1:0-3453 GCA_039922395.1 Caldimonas sp. | reverse complement strand
GTGAAACTGGCGGCCGTGCCCAGCACTGCCGCAGCGGCCATCGCGACCAGCAGGCCCAGGTGAGGATCGGGATTGACATGTTTGCAGAACAGCGCCGCCGTGTACGCGCCCAGGCCGAAGAAGGCAGCGTGACCGAGCGAGACGATGCCGGCGTAGCCGAGGATCAGGTCGAGCGAGATCGCGAACAGGGCGACGATCGCGATCTCGTTGAGCAGGAGCGCCTGTCCCGGCAGCAGCGCCCACGACAGCGGCAAGGCGGCGAAGATGGCGATCTCCCACCAGCGCCAGCGCGCATGGCCGCGCAGCGACTGCACGACGGGGGAGCGCGCCGGCGCCGATTCGATCATCGCGCCGTCGCCCGCGCGAACAGCCCCTGCGGCCGCCAGAGCAGGATCACGATCATCAGGCTGTAGACGATGAAGGCGCCAAGCTTGGGAACGTAGTACTTACCGGCGACGTCGGCGATGCCGAGGAGGAGCGAGGCCAGCAGCGGCCCGGTGATCGTCGTCGTGCCGCCGACCGAGACCACGATCAGGAAATAGATCATGAACTTGAGCGGAAAGGTCGGGTCGAGGCCGAGCACCTCGGCGCCGAGCGCGCCGCCGAGGCCGGCGAGGCCGGAGCCGACCGCGAAGGTCAGCAGGAAGATGCGGTTGACGTCGAGGCCGAGGCCCGCTGCGACGCGCGGGTCGTCGACCGACGCGCGCAGCCGGCTGCCGAAGCGGGTGCGCGACAGCACCCACTGCAGCGCGATCGTCAGCAGGCCGCAGACGACGATGATGAAGAGCCGGTACTTGCCGATGCCGACCGACTCGAGCGCGAAGCGCCCCTGCAGCCAGGCCGGCAGATGGATGTTCTGCTGCATCGAGCCGACGACGTAGTCGACCGCCGTCACCGCCATGAAGACGAGGCCGATCGAGAACAGCACCTGGTCGAGGTGCGGCTTCGCGTACATCGGCCGGTAGAGCGTGCGCTCGAGCAGCGCGCCGAGCGCTGCCGTGGCGATGAAGGCAATCGGCAGGCAGACCAGGAACGGCACGCCGAGCCGGTTCATCAGCAGCACGGTGACGTAGCCGCCCGCCATCGCGAACGCACCGTGCGCGAGGTTGATGAAGTTCATCAGCCCGAGCGTGACGGCGAGCCCGACAGCGAGCACGAACAGCAGCATGCCGTAGGCGATGCCGTCGAAAAGCAGGGTCAGCATGGGAACAGTTCGGCGCGCGGGTCGCCGGATTCTGGCACCGGCGTGGCATCCGCCGTGCGGCAGTCGCCCGCTACCATCGATGCACCATGCCCGCGGCCTCGAAGCCCACCGCTCAGCGAGGCAACACCCCGGCGGCGACGAATCGGCGGCGACTCATCGCCGCAGCGGCCGTGCTGCTGCTCCGGCCCGGATTCGGCCAAGCCCAGCCGCTGAATCGCCAGAAGCGCATCGGCATCCTCGGCAATATCCGTCCGCCGGCGCAATCCGGCGATCCGCTGTCGGCCTTGCTCGGCGCGCTGCGCGATGTCGGCTGGAGCGAAGGCAGCACGCTGGCGATCGAATACCGCTGGGCCGAGCAGCGCTACGAGCGCTTCGACGCACTGGCGCGCGAGCTGGTCGCGGCCGGCGTCGACCTGATCATCGTGACCGGCGGGGTGACGGCGGCGCTCGCCGCGCAGCGGGCGACCCTGACGATCCCGATCCTCGCGGTCTGGGTCGCCGATCCGGTCCGGGCCGGCCTGGTCGCGAGCCTGGCGCGGCCGGGGGGCAACGTCACCGGGCTGCTCGCGCCGCTGCCCGACTGGGGCAAGTTCCTCGAGCTGGCGCGCGACGCCGTGCCCGGCGCGACCCGCGTCGCGGTGATCGGCAACCCGACCAACGTCGTCTACGCCGACTACGTCGCGCAGAACGAGGCGGCCGCGCGGCAGCTCGGCCTGAAGCTGCAGATGATCCCGGTCGCCGGCGCCGACGAGCTGGCGCCGGCGTTCGACGCGATGCAGCGCGAGCGCGCCGAGGTGCTGGTGTTCGGGCCGGACGGCGTCTTCCTCGCCAACCTCGAGCAGATTCTCGAGCGGGCGCGCGCCCAGAAGCTGCCGGTGATCGCACCGATCCCGCCGGCCGCCCAGCGCGGCGCGCTGGCTTCCTACGGCCTCGATCTGCGGCTGGCCGCGCGCCAGGCCGCGTCGTATGCCGACCGGCTGCTGCGCGGCGTCAAGCCGGCCGACCTGCCGATCGAAGCGGTGACGCGCTTCGAGCTGATCGTGAACCGGCGCGTCGCACGCGCGCTCGGCCTGACCTTGCCGCAGGCGCTGCTGCTGCGCGCCGACGAGGTGATCGACTAGGGCCAGTAGCGCGACGGGTGCTGACGGAGGTGCAGGCGCGAACCCCCACGACGCGATGCGTGGAACGGGCCGAAGGTGGATACGAGGCCGGCCCAGCGCGACCGGCGAATGCGGCCGAGAATCGCGGTCTCGCAGCGACCCTGTCACCGCCTCTCATGACCGACCTCTCCGCGTTCCCGATCACCCGCCGCTGGCCGCCGAAGCACGCCGACCGCATCCAGCTCTACTCGCTGCCGACGCCGAACGGCATCAAGGTCTCGGTGATGCTCGAGGAGACCGGCCTGCCGTACGAGCCGCATGCGATCCGCTTCGATGCGAACGAGCAGACCACGCCCGAATTCCTGTCGCTGAGCCCGAACAACAAGATCCCGGCGATCCTCGATCCGGACGGGCCGGGCGGCAAACCGCTCGGGGTGTTCGAGTCGGGCGCGATCCTGATCTACCTCGCCGACAAGTCGGGGCTGTTCATGCCCACCGATCCGGCGCGCCGCTGCGAGACGATCCAGTGGCTGATGTTCCAGATGGGCGGGATCGGGCCGATGTTCGGCCAGGTCGGCTTCTTCCACAAATGGGCCGGCAAGGCCTGGGAGGACAAGCGCCCGCGCGACCGCTACGTCGCCGAGGCGAAGCGCCTGCTCAACGTGCTCGAGCAGCGCCTCGTCGGGCGCGACTGGCTGCTCGGCGACGAGTACACGATCGCCGACATCGCGACCTTCCCGTGGGTCAACAACCTGGTGACGGTCTACGAGGCCGGCGAGCTGGTCGGCTTCGCCGACTTTCCGAACGTGAACCGCGTGCTGCAGGCGTTCATCGCGCGTCCGGCGTTCGCGCGTGGCCGCAACATCCCGGAGCGGCCCAAGCCGGCCGTCTGAGCGCCCCGCCCGGCGCGGACCGCCGCCGAGAGCACCGCGCGAGTGGGTCGCCGTCGACGCCGCGCGGCCCGCGCCCTATTTCGTCTTCGCCGGGTCCTTGACCTGCTTCTGCACGTCGAACTCGACGTTGTAGAGCTGGTTGCCCATCGCGGCGACGCGCTCGACCTTGCGGATGTAGATGTCCTGGACGATGTCGCGCGTCTGCGCATCGATCAGCACCGGGCCGCGCGGGCTCTCGAAGACCTGGCCCTTCATC
>JBDSAB010000526.1:0-3664 GCA_039922395.1 Caldimonas sp. | reverse complement strand
TCGGCGGCATTCTCGCGCCCACCGATCCGGTGCTCGCTTCCGAGGTCGAGCTCGAGAACGCCGACGACCGCGACCGCCTGCGCTTCTCGCTGACCGGCGAGGCCGGGCTCAATGACGGCACGGCGTTCCCGATCGTCTTCCTCGGACTCGGCCTGCTCGGTCTGCACGAGCTCGGCGCGTTCGGCTGGCGCTGGTTCGCGGTTGACGTGCTGTGGGGCGCGGCCTGCGGCATCGGCGTCGGCGCGGCGCTCGGCACGCTGGTCGGCCGCCTGGTCCTGTACCTGCGGCGCACGCACAAGGAGGCGACGGGGCTCGACAACTTCCTGGCGCTCGGGCTGATCGGCTTGTCCTATGGAGTCGCCCAGCTCGCGCAGGGGCTCGGTTTTCTCGCGGTGTTCGCCGCCGGCGTTGCGTTGCGGCGCATCGAGCAGCGCGAAACCAAGGCAGCCGCGCCGGGGGACGGCAAGCGGGGCGCTCCGGCGCCCACCGATGTGGTCGAGAAGGCCGCCGCAAACCCGGACCCGAGCCACGCCGCGCGGGTCGCCGTCCATCCGAAACATGCGCCGGCGTTTCTCGCCCATGCGGTCTCGAGGTTCAACGAGCAGATCGAACGCATCGGCGAAGTCGCGGCGGTGATCGTGATCGGCATGATGCTGTGGGCGGTCGAGTGGCACCACGTGCGCTGGTGGTTCATCGTGCTGCTGCTGCTGGTGATCCGCCCGTTGTCGGTGGCGGTCGGGCTGGTCGGCTCGAAGACGCTGTGGTCGCAGCGCACGCTGATCGGCTGGTTCGGCATCCGCGGCATCGGTTCGCTGTACTACGTGATGTTCGCGGTGAACCACGGCCTTGCGCCGGAGATCGCCAACACGCTGCTCGCGCTGACCTTGTCGGCGGTCGTCGCGTCGATCACGCTGCACGGCATCTCGGTGACGCCGCTGATGGCGATCTACGAGCGCTCGCGACGCGCCCGCAAGGTCGAGCCGGAAGCACGGGAGTAGCCCCTGCCCGAGGAACTGCCGCTGCACGAGGCCTGGTTCGCGGCGCGCGGCTGGGAACCGTTCGCCTTCCAGCGCGACGTCTGGACGGCGATGGCGGCCGGTCGCAGCGGACTCCTTCACGCCACCACCGGCTCCGGCAAGACCTATGCGGTCTGGTTCGGCGCGCTGGCTCGGAGTCGCGCCGTCGGCGTGCCGCTGCGCGGCTCGAGCGCGCCGCCGCTCGGCGTCCTCTGGATCACGCCGATGCGGGCGCTGGCCGCCGACACGCGGCGCGCGCTGCAGGCGCCGCTCGACGACGCCGGCGCGAGCTGGACGCTCGGCTCGCGCACCGGCGACACGCCGTCTGCCGAGCGCGCACGCCAGGACCGGCGCTTCCCGACCGCGCTGATCACGACGCCGGAATCGTTGAGCCTGATGCTGACGCGCGAGCGTGCGCACGACGAGCTCGCCGGCATCCACACGGTGATCGTCGACGAGTGGCACGAGCTGATGGGCAGCAAGCGCGGCGTGCAGGTGCAGCTTGCGATTGCCCGGCTGAAGCGCTGGAATCCCGGCCTCGTCGTCTGGGGCCTGTCGGCGACGCTCGGCAACCTGCGCGAGGCGATGCAGGTGCTGCTCGGCGGAGACGACGGCGAGATGGTGCGCGGCCGCCTCGACAAGGCGCTCGTGATCGACACGCTGCTGCCTGATCACCCGGGCCGCTTTTCGTGGGGCGGCCACCTCGGCAAGCAGATGCAGCATCCGGTCGTGGAAGAGATCGAGCGCTCGACGACGACGCTTGTCTTCGTCAACATGCGCTCGCAGGCCGAAGCCTGGTACCAGCTGCTGCTCGAGGAGCGGCCCGAGTGGGCCGGCCTGGTCGCGCTGCACCACGGCTCGCTCGACAAGGCGACCCGCGACTGGGTCGAGCTCGGCCTGAAGGAAGGGCGCCTGAAAGCCGTCGTCGCGACTTCGTCGCTCGACCTCGGCGTCGACTTCCTGCCGGTCGAGCGCGTGCTGCAGATCGGCTCGGCGAAGGGAATCGCGCGCCTGCTCCAGCGCGCCGGCCGCAGCGGCCATGCGCCGGGGCGGGCCAGTCGCATCACGCTGGTGCCGACCAACACGCTCGAGCTGGTCGAGGCGGCCGCCGCACGGCGGGCGGCCGAGGCCGGCAACATCGAGAAGCGGGCGACGCCGGACAAGCCCTTCGACGTGCTGGTGCAGCACCTCGTGACGGTGGCGCTCGGCGGCGGCTTCGTCGCCGACGCGCTGTACGACGAGGTGCGCGGCGCCTGGGCCTATCGCGCGTTGACCCGCGACGAGTTCCAGTGGGCGCTCGACTTCGTCGTCAAAGGCGGCTCGAGCCTGACCGCGTATCCCGAGTACCACCGCGTGCGCGAGGTCGACGGCGTCTACCGCGTGCCGGATCGCGGCGTGGCACGCCGCCACAAGCTCGGCGTCGGCACGATCGTCGCCGACGCGGCGATGCAGGTGAAGTACCTGTCCGGCGGCCGCATCGGCACCGTCGAGGAAGGCTTCGTCGCGCGCCTGCGGCCCGGCGACCGCTTCGTGTTCGCGGGACGCAACCTCGAGTACGTGCGCACCCAGGACATGACGGCCTATGTGAAGCGTGCCGAAGGCAAGCAGGGCTTCATGATCAGCTGGGCCGGCGCCAAGATGCCGCTGTCGAACGAGCTGGCGGACGCCGTGCTCGACGTGCTGGCCGGCGCGGCACAGGGCGCTTTCTCGAGCCCCGAGCTCGAGGCGGCGCGGCCGATGCTCGAGACCCAGGCCCGGCTATCGAAGCTGCCGACGCCGACCACGTTGCTGGTCGAGCGCTTCCGTTCGCGCGAGGGCCAGCACGTGTTCCTCTATCCGTTCGCCGGCCGCAATGCGCACATCGGCCTCGGCAGCCTGCTCGCGTGGCGGCTGGCGAAGCACATGCCGAACACCTTCAGCATCTCGATCAACGACTACGGCTTCGAGCTTCTGAGCGCGCTGCCGGTCGACCCGGCCGGGCTGCTCGACCACAGCCTGCTGGCCGAGGGCGACCTGCTGCACGACGTGCTCGCGAGCCTGAATTCCAGCGAGCTGGCGCGCCGGCGCTTTCGCGAGATCGCGCGCGTCGCCGGTTTGATCTCGACCGGCTATCCGGGCCAGCCGAAGAGCGCGCGCCAGCTGCAGGCGTCGAGCACGCTGTTCTACGAGGTCTTTCGCAAGTACGACGCCGGCAACATGCTGCTGACCCAGGCGCAGAGCGAAGTGCTCAGCCAGGAGCTCGACATCCGCCGTCTCGCCGAGGTGCTGCAGCGCATGCGCGCGCAGACGATCGAATTCGTCGATCTCGCCGTGCCGAGCCCGTTCGCGTTGCCGCTGATGGTCGAGCGTTTCCGCGAGAAGCTGACGACCGAGAAGCTGAAGGACCGGCTCGACCGGATGCTGAAGGAGATGGAGAAGGAAGCGGTCCGTATCGAGGACGCTGCCGAGGCCGCGCCGCGCCGCGCACCGGCCCGGCGCCGGTCACGCTGACGGGTAAACGGCCGCGGCGTTCAGGTCGTCGCGGGCGGCGGGCGCCGATCGCCGAGCGCGATGTCGACCATCATCTCGTTGCCGAGCACACCGAGCTCGCGCTGCAGGTCCTCCGATGACAGCGCGGCCGGCACCAGCAGGTGCGCGGCCACCTTGAA
>JBDSAB010000525.1:0-23183 GCA_039922395.1 Caldimonas sp. | reverse complement strand
GCCGGGCTTCAGGCCGAACAGGCTGTCGAGCGAATCACCCCCGCCCGGGCCGGATGCCGCGAGGCCGGGAATCAGGGCGGCCGGTGCCGCGCCGCCGATGTCGAGGCCGAGGCTGTCGCGCGGGCCGGCACCGGAGCGCCCGGTTGCCGATGGACTGCTTGCCACCGGGTCCGGAGCGAACGGATCCCAGTCTTCGGGAATGCCGCCGATCGACGCACCGGGGCCCGACGGGCTCGCGGCGCGCGTCGACGAAGCATTCGGCTTCGACGACTTGGCATCGAAGCCGAATGCAGCCAGCGGGTCCGGGATGCCGGCTGCCGGTCGCGCACCGCTCGGCGCCGAAGGACCCTTCGCGCTGGCCGGTGTCAGCAGACCAGCGAATGGATCGTCGGAGGCGGCCGAGGAGGCGGCCAGGGCCCGCTGCACCGACAGCACGTAGCCGCCGATCTGCAGCCGGTCGCCCTCGGCGAGCGGCGCCTCGCGGCCGTTGCCGACGTCGCGGCCGTTGACCTGGATCGGGTTGCTGCCGCGGTCGACCACGGCGTAGCTGCCGGAGCGGAACACGATCTGCGCGTGGACCCGCGACACCGAGCGGTCGGGATCCTCGAGCACGAGCTGGTTGGTGTCGGCGCGGCCGATCGTGCCGCCGAGCTCGTCGAAGGTCGCCGAGGCCGCGCGCGAAACCGGCGCGCCGTTGAGCGAAATGATGGTCAGGGTGATCACGCCAGATGAATCCTCACGCTGTCGCACATGGACCCTGCAGCGCAACACCGCTAGCGTGCACTCGAGCACGACGCTGCGCAACAGGAGGATCGCCGAGGCTGCCGGTTCGGCGCCCGCCGAACCGTGACGGACCGACCGGCGGTAAGCAGGCTGCTGCCCCTATGATTCGACCGGGCCTGGCGCGGGTGCGCCCGCTTTGCCTCCGTCCCGAAGGTTCGCCGATGGCCTGTCTCTGCTCCAAGCAACTCGGTTCCTTGCTGACGACGGTGTCGGCGACGCTGCCGACGCAAGCCCTCGTCCCGGCCATGCCGTCGGGCTTGCTGAGCGCGATGATCGGCATCTCGGCGCCCGCGGCGACTGCGCAGTTGTCGGCGTCAGCCGCCGCGACGGCTGCGGCCTCGGCGCAAGCCAGCTTGACCGCGAAATTGGCCGCGATGGCGAGCTTTGCAGCAGCAGCCAAGGCATCGATGGGCCTCAATGCGACGATGGCGCTTTCGGCATCGGCACGGGCCGCGCTGCAGGCGTCGCTGACGGCGAGCGTGCAGTCGCTGAATGCCTCGGGGCCGATGCTCCAGACCGGTATGCCGGCGCTCGCTGCGGCACTCCGTGCGCAGGCCAACATGGCGATGCTGCTCGGTGTGCTGGCCGGCGCGCGTGCGACCTTCGGCATCGATCTGCGCGCGCCCGGCGCCGTCGCCGCACTGCAGAGCGCGCTCAATGCGTCGGCCGCCGCGTCGGCCAGCGGAATGGCCTCGGCATCGGCGACCGGCAGCGCGTCGGCGGTCGCTTCGCTGATGGCCTCGATGGGCTTTGCGGCCAACGCCCAGGGCGCCGCATCGGCGAGCGCGGCCGCGACGGCGATGTCGCGCCTGACGCTCGGGGTGCCGCCGATCACCGCGAACTTCGGCGCGCTGTCGATGCTGTCTGCCGCGGTGAGCCTGCTGGCCTCCGTCACGAGCACGCTCGGCGTCAGTCTCAGCGCGCCGAATGCGCTCGCCAGTCTGCGCGCCGCGCTGAGCACGCTGCCGCTGGCGGCCCTCGCCCAGCTTCGAGTCAGCGCGAGCCGCGCCGCGACGGCAAGCGTCGCCACCGCAGCGCACGCGCAAGCCCAGGCTGCGGCGAATGCGGCCAGCGCGCTGAATCTTTCTGCCGTGGCAGCAGCCAATCTCACTTCGGCCGGCCAGCTCGCGGTGCTGATGGGCTTGACCACGCAAGCGCGCTCGCTGCTCGCAGCGGCCGGCAGTTGCGGCAAGCCCTGCCCGTTGGCACCGCCGAAGTTGCGCGTGGCATGACGAGAGTCAGCGCAGCACATAGAGCTTTCCTTCGACGGCGGTCACGCGCAGCGGCAGCGACACCGACCGGCCCTGATCGTCGGGCTCGGTGGTCAGTGCCGGCCCGCCATCGTCGCCCAGGCATTCCACCAGGCGGCCGTCGGCGATCGGCCGCAGGAACAGCGCCTCGGACGTCAGCGTGCGCCACTTCAGGCGTCGCTCGGCGTGCAGCGCGAGCAGGCGGTCGCGCAGGCGCTCGGTCTCGTCTTCGGGTCGGCGCTGATAGGCCACCGCGATCTCTTCCGTGCGCAGCCGTGTCGCCGCGAGGAAGCGCTCGGGCTTGCCGGCCGCCAGATCCTGACCGAGCTCCTGCACGACCTTCAGGGCCTGTGCGCGCAAGGTCGGCGTGTCTTCGATCACCGGCGCTTCGAGCCAACGCCAGCGCGGGAAGCTGACCGGCAGACCGAAGTCCTCGGTCAAGGTCAGCGGCGCCTCGTAGCCCTCGCCTTCCGGCGGTGCCCAATCGAGCTGCGCCAAGGTGCGCGCCGTCGATTCATCGGCCATGCTGCCGACGCGAGGCAACAGGATGCGCAGTTGAGCCATCCGCTTGCCGTCGGCCACGCGCGCTTCCGGCGGCAGCACCGGACTCTCGGGCGTCACCGCCGGCCGCGGCCAGATCACGAGCTTCAGGCGGTTCGGGCCGGCCACCGTGTACTCGTGGATCGGCACGATCGCGCAGGTGCGAGCCGCATCGACGCGTGCGAGCGGCACGCCGTTCAGCGACGCCTCGGCCTCGCAGTCGACGGCATCGAGCTTGAGGACGAGCAGGCGTTCCATCAGCCGAGGCTCCAGTCGAGCAGGCTCATGGCCGGCAGCAGCGGATGAACGATCTCTTCCTGACCGAGCAACGGGTCATGCACGCGCAGCACGACCTGCGCCGGCTCGATGTTCAGCGTCGCGAACCATTGCAGCCCCGTGCCCTCGGGGCGCATGCGCAGACCGCAGCTGCCGACCAATGCACCGGTCACGAGGCTCGTGGCGTTGAGGATGGCGAGTTCGTCACGCGCCGCCGACTCGACGACGAGCACGAAGGGTTGGCGGAAGGCCGCCTTGGTGCCGGCGAGCAGCGCCTGCGGATCGAGATCGTCGGGTTGCCGCTCCCAGGCCGCTTGCATCGGCTCGGACGCGGTGCAATGCAGACCGAGCCGGCTCAGCGAGCCCGACAGCGACAGCACGCCGCTGAATCGCAGCGACAGCTGGCAGGCGATCAGGTCCATCGCACCGGCGATGCGCATGTACGGCGCGGCGAGAAGTCCCTGCGGGCGCTCGGCCCAGCCCCATGTGATCGCCGCGTGGCCGCTCAGGAACCGCGGCTCGGCCTCGAGGCGCCCTTGCGTGACGCCGCTGGTGCGCTCCCACGCGCTGGCGAGACGGCCGAGTCCTTCGGCCAACTGCTCGTCGAGCGCCTTGAAGCCGGCCAGCCACGCGGCCGCATCGAGAACGGCGCCGTCGCGCTCGAGTCGAACCTGCGGGGCCGGCAGCGCCGGCGGTGCGGCCGACTCGGGCCAAGCGAGCACCGGCCACGGCTCGCGCTTCCAGGCCATCAGGTGCTGCTCGCCCGGAAATGCCGCGACCACGAGATGCAGGTCGCCCATCGGCGCGCCGCTGTCGCGCAGACCGCAACTGTGCACGTCGAGGCTCTGCAACTGCGGGCTGCCTTCCGCGGCGATCGTCGGCTCGATGACCGGCGGCACCGTGGGAACCGGCATCGGCGCCGTGACGGGCCAGGTGACGTCATGAGCCAATGTGCCGCGCCAATCGCGCAGGCCGACGTGGTCGTTCAGGCGCGCCCACGGATGGAGGTCACAGGTCTGCGCCGCGCGCATGCGCAACCGCATCCGCGCACCGCCCTCAGGGCCCGCCGGCGCGCACAGCACCGCGATCCACGACGGTCGCTGCATCGGCTCTTGACCGGGAGGACGAAGCGTCAGCGCATCGATCGGCGAAGCGACCGGCACGCGCTGCCACTGGCCGTCAACACGGCTGTATTGCTGGCGCGACGCCGCATCGGCGCGCCGCAGATCGAGCACATCGAGATCGCAGGCCGCACCCAACGTCAGGCGCCGGCGGCTGCCACCCCGGGCCGGTTCACCCAGATTCTCGAGTGCGCCCAAGTCGCCGGCGTCCTGCAGCGCGGCATCGAGCTGCTCGAGCGCTGCGTCGAACGCGGGCGCACCGACACCGGCCGGCGACGGTTGGGCGACGAGCCGTTCGCGCACGCCGCGACAGAGCTGGAACACGCGGGTCCCTTCGGCGCGAGCCTTGGCGGCGAGCAACGATGCGGCCCATTCGAACCCCGGCTTGGCCTCGAACTCGGCGCCGAGCGTGACCCAGCAGGCCAGATAGCGCGCCAGTGCGACCAGATGCGTGAAGCCCTGCAGCGCGCCGCGCTGCACGGCCAGCGCGACGAAGGTCGGAAAGCGTTCGCCCAGCCGCGCCGGCGCGTCGGGAAAGGCCAGCGCGAGCTGTTCGCCGAGCAACGCCAGATCGCGCTCGCGCTGCAGTGCGCGCAAGCCCGCGATCTGTTCCGGGTTCAGCAGCATCGCCACGTCAGCTGGCCTTCTTCATGACGTCGACGGCACGCCGTTGCAAGCGACCGGCATGGAGGCGGTACTCGCTCCAGCGCCGCGGCGCCGTCACGGTCAGCGACTCGAGCCGCGCGAAGATCGCCTCCAGCTGATCGGGCGCGGCGGCGCTCAGGATGATGTCGAGCACCACCGGGTCCATCCAGTCGAGTCGGAACGTCCGGCCTTCGGGATCGACGGCGCTGCGCAGGTCGCGCGCATGGCTGCGCACTTCGAGCATGCGCGCGGCGCTGCGCGCGACCACGCCCCAGTCGGCGAAGCCTGCTGCGGCTTCGAGGAGCAACCAGCGGGAGAACGGCGAGTCGACCCGCAGTTGGACAAGATAAGGCGCGCGCATCCGCAGCGTCGGGCTCAGTGCGCCCGGAATCAGACAGTGGAAGTCGAGGCCGTCGGCCTGCGCCAGGCGATCGGGCAGATCGCCCATGCGCGAGCCGAGGACCATGCCGTAGACGCGCAGACGCGGGTCGGCGAACAGGGCGGACACCAACTGCTCCGGTGCGAGTGGCGCGGCGACGGCCTCCGAGGCGCCGCTCATCGGGGCGTGCACGACCCGGCGTGCCGGTGGCGATCGCGAGACAGCGTTTCGGCGGCATGGGGAACACTCGACGGGACGGCGTCGACGCTCACGGTTTCAACGGGTCCTTGTTGTCGGCCGGCTGATCCGGCTCTTTCGGCGCTGCCGGATTCGCCTTTGCAGCCGCGTTGGCCGTGCCCGGAGAGCCGCCGGAATTGATCTTGACGAGCGCGCCGGTGATCGTCACGCCGCCCCCATCCAGGACCACCGAGCCCGAGCCGGCCTTGATCGTCAACGACGTGCCGCCGTCGATCACGACACCCAGACCCTTGACGTGCACGCTCGAACCGCCGGTCATGTTGATCGACTGGGCGACGTCGAGATCGAACTGCTTGCCCGAGCTCACGACGATCGAGTGGCCGCCCTGGACGATGATCGGGTCATCGATCTTCGCGTTGAACGCGCCGGTCACCTCCATCAGGACGTCCGCACCGAGCTTGACACTGACATCGCTGTCGACCTTCACGGTGGCGGTCTTGTCGATCTTCATCGCGTACTTGCCGCCCACCGTGTGCTGCGAATCGCGATCGACGTCGGTCCAGAGATCATTGTTGACGGTGTCCCACGAATCGTTCTTCACCCACCGGTGGAAGTCCTTCTCGGCCTGGAACCAGACGTACTCCTTGCCCACGGCATCGTCGAATCGCAGCTCGTTGGCGTTGTCCGCCTTGCCCCCTTTGCTCGAGCGCGACTTGATGCCGCTCACCGTGGCCTGCGCCGGCAGTTCCCACGGCGGCATGTTGGTGCCGTTGTAGACCCGGCCGGTGATCAGCGGCCGGTCCGGATTGCCTTCGAGGAAGTCCACCACCACCTCGTCGCCGATGCGCGGCAGGGCCACCATGCCGAACTTGTTGCTGGCCCACGGCGTGCTCACGCGCACCCAGCACGAGGTCGTGCCGTCCTTCTTGCCGACCCGGTCCCAGTGGAAGAAGACCTTCACCCGGCCGTACTTGTCGGTGTGGATCTCGTCGCCCGCCGGGCCGACGACCGTCGCGGTCTGCGGCCCCTGGATCACCGGGCGCACGGCCGCCGGCTGCGGCTGGAACTTGACGGCCTTCGGCACCGCGTCGAAGCGGCAGCTGAAGCCCGCGCTCTCTGTGTCGACGTTGGCCTCCTGGCCGGCGAACTCGATGTCGTAGTTCGCCGCGACCACAAGAAAGGAGCCGGCCGCATCGCCCAGCTTGGGATAGTCGACAAAGTCGAACGTGAGGCCGGGAGCCACGTGGCGGCACGGCGTCAGCGCACCGGCGACCACATAGCCGGCTTCGTAGGCGTCGACACGCAATTGAGCCAGCCGCTTTGCCTCCTGCGTCTTCTTGCCGGTCTCGCCGTCGACCATCGCAAGGTCTTCGTAGCCACCGGGATAGTCGAACACCTCCAGGTCGTTGCGAGCCGGGTACCCCGGTGACCAGCTCGCATCTCCCTTGAGGCTGGTCGTCGTCGCCTCGGCCGCGAAATCGGTGTGCGTGTATTTGAGCGAGCGCAGCTGGTTCGATTGGCTCCATGCCTGGATGACGTCGGTGCGCAATTGGCGTTCGGTCTGCACCGAGGCCCACACCAGCTTGTCGCCCTTGATCGGCGTGTGGGCACGCGCGCTGTTGCACAGCACCAGCGTGTGCTTCGCAGCCTCGTGCTTGAAGTAGTGGTAGATGCCCTCCTCTTCCATCAGGCGCGCGACGAACGCGTAGTCCGACTCGCGGTACTGCACGGTGTACGGGCGCTTGCGGAAGGTGCCGTCGAGCTTGAGCTCGATGTCACCCTGGTACTCGGTGAAGACCGACTTGATGATCTCCACGGCATCCATGTCCTGGTAGATCCTGCAGTCGGCTCCGAGCGTCAGCAGCCACAGCCAGGGCCGCAACTCGACGTGGTACACGTCGTAGCTGCCGACCGCGCCGCCCCGCTCGAAACGCGTCACCAGGCCGTGGATGTAACGCAGGCTGTCGTCGGGCAGGCGCAGGTGCACGCACGCCGGCCTGCCCAGCAGCTCTTTCGGTGCGACCGCTTTCTTCGTGGTCGCACGATGCAGCTCGACCCGGTACTCCGGCAACTCGCCGAGCGCCTCGACTCCCTTCAGGCGCCGAAAAACCAGGTCGCTCTCCGCCAGTCCCGCGGAGACGAATTTGGCTTCCGGGATCACGGATGTGGCCATCAGTCCGTCCGCTGCTTGCGGGACTGCGGTGCGATCCCCCCGTCGAGATGCGTCATGCGAAGCTGTACGTGAACTCGCCGTCCGCGGAGCCCAGCGTGATGCCCTTGAGCTCCTGACCCTGGCTCATGCGCGTCAGGTACTCGACCGAGACCTTCGGCAGCACGGTGTTGGTCAGGATCGAGTCGATGATGCGACCACCGGCCTCGGCGTTGTTGCAGCGCGTGACGATGAGCTCGACCGCGTCGTCGCCATAGTTGAACGGGATGCGGTGATTGGCCTCGACCCGCTTCTTGATGCGGCCGAGCTGCAGCCGCACAATCTTCTTCATCATCTCGCCCGACAGCGGGTAGTACGGGATGGTGACCAACCGGCCGAGCAGCGCCGGCGGGAAGATCTTCATCAGCGGCTCCTGCAGCGCGGTCGCCAGCGAGTCGGGATCGGGCAGGAGCTCCGGGTCCTTGCACATGTTCATGATCAGCTCGGAGCCGGCGTTCGAGGTCAGCAGGATGATCGTGTTCTTGAAGTCGATCATCCGGCCCTCGCCGTCCTCCATGCGGCCCTTGTCGAAGACCTGGAAGAACAGCTCGTGGACATCGGAGTGCGCCTTCTCGACCTCGTCGAGCAGCACCACGCTGTACGGCCGACGCCGCACCGCCTCGGTCAGGATGCCGCCTTCCCCGTAGCCGATGTAGCCCGGCGGCGAGCCCTTCAGGGTGGAGACCGTGTGGGCCTCCTGGAACTCGCTCATGTTGATCGTGATGACGTTCTGCTCGCCGCCGTAGAGCGCTTCGGCGAGCGCCAGCGCGGTCTCGGTCTTGCCGACGCCTGAGGTGCCGCACAGCATGAAGACGCCGATCGGCTTGTTCGGGTTGTCGAGACGCGCGCGCGACGTCTGGATGCGCTTGGCGATCATGTCGAGGCCGTGCTGCTGGCCGATGACCCGCTGGCCCAGCGATTCGCCCAGACGCAGTATCGATTCGAGTTCGTTCTTCACCATCCGTCCGACCGGGATGCCGGTCCAGTCGGATACGACGCTGGCCACCGCCTGCGCATCGACCGAAGGCATCATCAGCGGCACGTCGCCCTGCAGTGCGGCGAGCTTGTCCTGCTCGGCATGCAGTTCGGCCAGCACCGGAGCGCGGTCCGATTCGAGTGGCGGCGGGGTGCCCTCGACCGGCTTGTCGGCGCCGCGCAGGGTCGCCCGCAGCGCGAGGATGCGATCGACGATCGCCTTCTCATCCTTCCAGCGCGCTTCGAGGCCGACGAGCCGGTCGCGCTCGGCCAGGAGCTTGGCAGCGACCTCGTTGCCGCGCTCGCCGATCTGCACGCCGACCATCGCCTCGCGGGCGACGATTTGGGACTCGATCTCGAGGCCTTCGATGCGGCGCTGGCAGTCCTCGACCTCGGCCGGCGTCGCGTGCTGACTGACTGCGACGCGCGCACATGCGGTGTCGAGCAGGCTGACCGCCTTGTCCGGCAGCTGGCGCGCCGGGATGTAGCGATGCGAGAGCTTGACTGCCGCCTCGATCGCTTCGTCCAGGAGCTGGACGCGGTGGTGCTTCTCGAGCACCGTCGCCACGCCGCGCAGCATCAGCACGGCCTTCATCTCGTCGGGCTCGGGAATCTGCACGACCTGGAAGCGGCGCGTCAGGGCCGGATCCTTCTCGATGTACTTCTTGTACTCGGCCCAGGTCGTGGCGCCGATCGTGCGCAGGTTGCCGCGCGCCAGCGCCGGCTTCAGCAGGTTGGCCGCATCGCCCGTGCCGGCCGCGCCGCCGGCGCCGACCAGCGTGTGCACCTCGTCGATGAACAGGATGATCGGCTTCGGGCTCGCCTGCACCTCGTCGATCACCTGCCGCAGGCGCTGCTCGAACTCGCCCTTCATGCTGGCGCCGGCCTGCAGCAGGCCGAGGTCGAGCGACAGCAGCGACACCTCTTTCAGCTGCGGCGGCACGTCGCCGCGCGCGAGCCGCTGCGCGAAGCCTTCGACAACAGCCGTCTTGCCGACGCCAGCCTCGCCGGTCAGGATTGGGTTGTTCTGGCGACGGCGCATCAGGATGTCGACGATCTGCCGGATCTCCTCGTCGCGACCGGTCACCGGGTCCATCTTCCCTTCGCGCGCGCGCTCGGTCAGGTCGACGCAGAACTTCTTCAGCGCTTCCTGTTTGCCCATCGCGGCCGGCGCCATCGCGCCCTGGTCGGTGCCGGGCTCGCCGCCGACACCGGCGGCCAGGCCCGAGCCGTCCTGCGAACCGAGCTGCGCCTCCTGCGTGGCGCCGCAGAGCTTGACGAAGTTGTCGGCCAGGTCGTCGGCCTTGATCTTGTCGAACTGGCGCGAGATCGACAGCAAGGCGTTGTGCAGCGTCTTGGTCTTCAGCATGCCGAGCATCAGATAGCCGGTACGCACCTGCGCCTGCCCGTACATCAGCGTGCCGTAGACCCATGCGCGCTCGATGCTGTCCGGGATCTGCTCGGAGAAATCGGAGATCGCGGTCGAGCCGCGCGGCAGGCGGTCGAGTGCGGTCGTGATGTCGCGCGCCAGCACCGAGGCGTCGATCTGGTAATGCCGGATCAGCGCCTCCAGGTCGGTGCCTTGCGCCTGCACGAGCTGCGCGATCCAGTGCACCAGCTCGACATACGGGTTGCCGCGCATCTTGCAGAAGACGGTTGCGCTCTCGATGGACTTGTAGGCCAGCGGATTGAGTTTTCCGAACAGGGCAACGCGGCTGATTTCGCTCATGGTGTTTCCTTCTGTCGAGGTGTAGCGTGGGTGACGATCGTGCGTATGGAGGTTCGGACGGTGCGCTGTTCGTCGGTCGCTGCGCTCATGCCATGACCGGCGCTGCAGTCATCGACTGCGGCCGCGGCTTCGGCTGCGAACGCCGGCGCCGCATCGCGGATTCGACGTCGATGACGAGATCCTCGGCATCGGTGGGCTTCGTGTATCGACCGAGCCAGCCCGAGCGGCCGAGCATGCCGGCGCGGTTGCCGCCCGCCTGGCCCAGGCGCATCGACGGCACGTCGGCGCGCGCGAGGATCAGCTTCAGGTCCCACGCGAACTCGAAGCCGACCCATTGCCGAACGATCGCCTGCAAGCGGGCCAGCTCGCCGCCGCCGGGCAGAAAGTCGAGATAGCGCGCGAGGCGCAACGGGCCGATGACGATGCGGAACTTGTGCTGCACATCCCAGACCGAGCTGCCGAGGACCGCGCCGCCGCCGAGGGCCTGGCCCTGGCCGCGCCCGATCCGCGTGCGGTCGTCGCGGCCGAGCGGCATCCAGTGACCGCACCATTGCTCGACTTCCACATGGGCGTCGAACTCGGCCTTGCACCACGCCAGCAAGCCGTCGGCGTCGCGCACCTGGCGCGCCAGTCGACCGGCGAAGAACAGCTTGGCGTGGTCGCCGACCGCGTCCCGACCGAGACCCGGCTCGGCGCCGACGCCGAACAACGAGCCGAGGCGGCGTGCGAACGGGTTGTCGCCGGGGCGGTCGAGGCTGAGCACCGGCTGCGCCTGCGCCCAGGCGCGGTAGAACAGCAGTGCGAAGCGATGCGTGAGGGTGTCGAGGAAACGCTGCAGGCCGCGGTCGGCGTGCTGGTTCTCGCGATCGCGCGCCAATTCGGTGATGTGGATCGGCAGCGGGCCGTTCGGGCCGAGCAGGCCGAAGATGCGCTGCCGCAGGCGTGGCGTTCCATCGGTCTCGAACTGCACGCTGTGAAGGGGCGCCGCGGCGAAGGTGAGCTCGGCAGGCTGGGTCAGCCGCAACGGTTCGTCAGAAGGCCGCAGTGCCTCGCCGAGACGCGGCAACTGCGGATTCGCCGTCTCGATGTGGCGCAGCACCTGGTAGAAGTCGTAGCGGTGTGGCGCCGTCGTCAATGCGCGCAACCAGACGTCGTAGCCTGGCTTGGGTGCGCGAGCGCTGCGCGGCTCGGGGACGACGGATTCGCTCATGGGCGCACTCGAGCTACAGCACCGGCCGGGCGCCGCGAATCGGCTTCCAGCGCGTCAGCTCGCCACGGGTCAGCGAGACCAGCACGGTCTCGACGAAGCTGTTGAGCGAGACGTGGCGCGACAGGTAGTTGTGCATCGCGGCGCCGAACAGGAACGCGCTGCCGCCGGTGTACCCGAGCTCGTCGACGGTGAGCCGCACCTCGATGCCGCGGCCGAACGCGATCGGTCCGCCCATCGGATGGCGACGTACCACTGCGCGGGTGCTGACCTGCTGCAACGCCTCGATCTGCCGGCGCACCGTGGTCTCGGTGCCCTGCGGCAGGCGGCTGAGCAGGTCGCGCAGCGCCGTCACCGCCTCGCCGCCTTCGGTGTCGATCAGCGACAGGTAGTTGAGCGACAGCAGGTTGATCAACCGCCAGGCCACGCCGCCTTCGCGCAGTGCGGACGACGGGCGGGACGGCCCGGCCACCGCGCGTACCGATGTCAACGGCACGCCGCCGTCGAGACTGAACTCGCCCTGCGCGCCGCTGCTCGGCATGAACAACGGCAGGTCGCGGTTCGTGCATCGCGTCTGCAACGCGACCTGGCGCAGCGATTCGGGGAACGGCGCATCGTTCGGATCGACCAGCGAGACGAAGACCTCGGAACCGATGTAGCCCGAGCGCGGTCCATCGCGACGCGCGCTTTCGGACAGCACGCGCGGCTCGCGCCAAATCGTGTAGTACGCGGTCTGGCGCGACGGCGCGCCGCGATCGGGCGCATAGAGCGGCATGAAGTTGCGCTCGTTGCCGTCGTCGTCGTAGCCCTGCAGGCCGACCACGTCGTACACCTCGTAGTCGAGCGGCGTCGTGCGCTCGGCAACGACGTGGAACTCGAAGTGGCCTTCGGTGATGTGGATGCGGTCGGCGCGCTTCGGAAACAAGTTGACCGCCGGCACGCAGTGCAGCGAGAAGTTGGCCGGCGTCACCGTGCCGTCGAGACCCTGGCCGAGCTGCGAGAACAGCAGCACGATCTCGACCTGGTTGCCGGCGATGCCGGCAAACGCCTTGCGCAAGCCGCCGATGTCGAGAAAGAGGAAACGCTCGGGAAATGCGAAGTACTCCTGCAGCAGTCGCATGCCGGAAAAGCCGCGCAAGGTGACCGGCAGCATCGCCTCGTCGTCGGCGTAGCCGACCGGTGCGACCGACGACGCCGGCAACAGCTTGCGCTGACTTTCGCCGGCCTTGCCGGGTGGGCCGACCAGCACGCCGACCGTGTTGGACAGGATCAGCTCGTGCAGGTGCATCGCGATCTCGGTCTGCCCACCGAGAAAGAACCGCAGGCTGTCGACCTCGAGCTTGCCCACCGCCATGCCGGTGGGCAGTTGCAATGTGATGCGCACGCCGCAGCGCGGTCGCGCCGGCAGGCCGAGATTCGACACGCCGAGGTCGGCGACATTGAGGAAATACTCCGCTCCGGTCGTGTTCAGTGGCGTCAGCTGGACCGGCTGCGCGGTGCGAAACTCGCATCGTGTGTCGCTAAGCGCGGTACGCGGCCCCTGCATGCGCGTATCGCGGGCGAGCACCGGACCTTTCAGCAGATTCGCGTCGGGCACCGGCGTGATCTGCGCCACCAGCATCGATGGCACCGGCGCCAGAAAGTTCGGGTAGATCAGCTCGAGCAGGCGATGCGACAGGCGCGGAAATTCGGCATCCTGCTTGAGCTGCACACGCGCGGCCAGAAAGGCACACCCTTCCAGCAGCCGCTCGACATACGGGTCGGTGACCTCCAGCCCTTCCATGCCCAGCCGCGAGGCGATCTTCGGGAACTCGCGCGCGAAATCGCCGCCGACCTCGCGCAGATAGCGGAGTTCCTGGTTGTAGTAGCGGAGTAAACGGGCGTCCATCGAACTCGGCGGTCAATGCACGGCTGCCGGCACAGCGCTCAAGCCCGCAACTCGCGCACGTGCGTCGTGCCGGACTCCACGTCGACATCGGCAGCCAGCAACAGCTCGAGCGGTACCGGCTGGCTCCACATCTGGCCGCGGATCACGAGCTGCAAGGTGTTCTGCAGATCGGACACATCGGTCCGCACGCTGACCTCGAGCGTCTGCGGATCGATGCGCGGCTCGAAGTTGCGGATCGCTTCGGTGACCGCGCGTTCGATCTCCGACGTGTCCATCGACGACAGCGTGACGCCCGAGAACGCCGGCATGCCGAAATTGAGCACCGACCGGCGCGCGAATTCGAGCCCCTTCCAGAGCGCGAGTTCCTCCTTGCGCACGGAGTTCGGCTCCGGCTCGATGCGCGAGTCGTTGAACAGCCAGGACAGGTCGCGCAGCACGGCCGCGCGCAATTGCTGTCGACTCAGCACCCGTGCGTCGAGCGACTCCTTGCGCTGCTGCGGGTCGTTGTCGATCAGCCGGTCGATCAGGGACGGTTGCAGCCGATCACGGGAGCTCAGGTCAACCATGCGGTCAAGCCTCGGCGCTGGCTGAGGGCGTCAGTTCGATCAGGCGTGCTTCGAGCATGTCGTGCTCGCCACGGTCGGTGACGAGCACGCGCTGGCCCAGCCCGGCCCAGCGGTCGGCGCCGAGGTCGCGCCACTCGGTCTTTTTGGCCATCAGGATCGCGCCGTCTTCGCTGCGCTCCGAGCCCGGATAGCGGGTCGGGATCATCGCGATCTGTTCGCCGCCGTTGCTGAACGAAATGTGCGCCGGCAGCCAGACCCGGTCGCGCAGATCGGTCGGCGCGTCGATCGAAATGGTGCTCAGGCGACTGAACGGGATCCAGTAGTAGCGGCCGTTGACCATCGCCTCGAGCACCGGGCCCAGGCGCGAGTCGGCGTCGGCAATCCATTCGAAAGGCTCGCCATTGATCTGTCCGCGGGTGGCCGGCGCGGCCTCGAAGGCGCGTGCGGCGAGCTGGTGCGAAAGATCGCTGGCGCCTTGTCCGGACTGCAGCATCGATTCGATCAGCATCGCCAGCCACTCGTCGGGCTGGCCGAACACCATCGGCGAGCGCTTGCCTTCGAAGACGGCGGCGCGCAGCAACTCGCAGCGCAGCGCGTGGCCGACCATCTCGCGCATCGGGCCCGTCGTCGCGTCCATGTCTGCGACCACGTTCAGCTGGGTGTGAGCGCGCTCCCACGCCCCGGTGACGCACAGCAACTGAGCCAGGAAAACACGCAGCGCGGGCTTCGCCGGACTGGCCTTGACGGCGGCGGTCAACGCGACAAGTGCTTGCTGTGGATTGCCGGCGCGCACGGCGGCTTCGGCGGCAGCGAGAGGTTCAGTCATGTCGGTTCACCTGGTGGGTGCGAAGCAAGGCGCGTTCAGAAGCCATGGCCGCAGTCGTTGCAGTAGCGCGCCTGGCGCATCGCCATCGCGCCGCAATCGGGACAACTCTTGTGCGTGCTGGCCAGATCGAACCCGCACTCTGCGCAGAAGCGGCCACCGTCGTGCGCGCTGCGGCAGTTCGGACACGACATTCCTGCGGCTGGCGGCGCGCCTGAGGATTGACGGCCGCCGGCACCGGCCCCGATCTCGCCGAGGCCTGCGCGCGCGTGGCTGGCGGACTGGTCGACGCAGTTGCCGCACATGCCTTCGCGCTCTTTGAAACAGTTCTGACAGGCCGCTCTCTGACACTTCGAACACACCGAGTACATCGTGTTCGCGCGTTCCATGGCTTCGGCGAGCGCGTCATTCTTGGCTCCTTCGAGCCCCGCATCCGAGGCCAAACGGGTCGCATAGCCGATGTTGCGAACGCCATGGAAAGTCATCAGCAGGCTGCTGAAGAAGCCAGCCACCTGGCCCTTGCGATAGGGCTTGAACGGTGTCTTCCAGACCTTCGCGCAGTTCGAGCAGTGGAACTCGAACTGGAAGCCCGGCGAGTTGGCACCGTATGAACTGACGTCGCGGTAGTTGTCGAGGGCCATGGTGACCTCAGCTTGCGAAACGCCCAGACATGGCGTTCATGTCTTGCCGACCCCGGCCGACTTCGACGTGGTTTCCTTGCGCGCGCCGGGCCTGTTCATATCCGCCTCCAGGCTCTTCAGCAAGGGCTTCAACTCGGAGGGCTCCAACTTGTTCGCCAGTTCGCGAATCTTTTCTTCGGTGTTGTCTTTCGAGGATGCTTTCGTCGAGGCACCGGCATGCCGCGTCAGCTTGACTGTCAGCTCGCCGCCCTGGTCGCTGGGCCTGTAGTCGAAGCGGATCTCCTCATAGTTCAGCTTCCAGGATTCGTCGACCTTGTTGTCATTGATGCTGAGTTCGTACTCGAGGATGCGCACCCTCTTGAGGGTCAGCACCAGCAGGAAGTCGAGATCGGAATCCTCTTCGAGCGAGAAGACAGCGGTCAGCAGCTCGCCGGTGCGCATGGCGGCCAACATGCCGGACGTCGCCCGGCACATGGATTTCTCGAAGGTCAGCACCGAAGGCACGACCGAGTTCGGGGGCGGTGGAATCCGCGAGCCGATCTTGGTCAGCTCGGACGATTCGTGGGAGCGTGTCAGGTCCCAATTCCAACCCTGGACTTCGATCTCATGCTTGTACTTGGCGTCGGTCGCTTCGCCGAGGATCTTCTTCTCACCCATGCCGGGCTCGCCGGTCGTGAGAAGAAGGAACAGTGAGGCGACGTTCGACATGATCAGCAGCGCGCAGCGGTATCGGTGCCGTCAGGTGCGACGGGGTGACGTAGCACAGAAGTCCCGCAACTCGCCGCTCATTGGATCTCGCTCGGCATGTCCATCTGGAACGTCGTCGCCGCGTTGCTCAGGCTGGACGCCACATCGGAGTAGTACAGGATCTTGATGGCGCTGAACGACAGCGTGACCGTCTCTTTCACGTTCACGGAGTCGCCGCCCTCCGACGCGACCAAGTTGACCGACTCGACGTAGCCCTTGGTCAATGTCATCTCGATCCGCGGACGTGGCTTGTCGTCCCAGGCGAGGCTTTTCACCATCGTGATCTTGGCCGACTCGAACAGCTGGCGCTTGGCCATGTACTGGCACAGATTGATCGAAGCCCGGTCGAACGCTTTAGTCAGCCTCACCCGCTGGGGGCGGTTCGTGGTGACGACCTTGCGCAAATCCTTCTGGTCCTGTGCCGGCTGGTGGGAGGTCTCCATCTCCCAGTGCAGCGAGTCGAGCGCGATCTGTTCCTCGAAGAAGCGCTCCGTTGCCTCACCGATCACGCGATTGAGGCCGACCCGGAGATTCAGAAAGAGGTATGGAGTAGTGTCCATGAAGACGATGCGTCACAAAGATGCCGAAAACCGGATCTCCCACCGAGCCGGCGGCCGCGCACGACGCGCCAGGGAGTCGACGCGGGAGCTCGCCGCTCTGGCAGGCACTTCTTGCTCGACCTCGACCCGGGGCCCCCAACACTCCAGCCGCCGGATCGATCGGGGCGGTGACGACGGCGGCTGCCGCCGTCCGGGCCCTCTTACTTCAGCTTGTCGGAGATCGACGTCTTCAGCTCGTTGCCCTTCAGGCTCCACTCGAACGGAATGGCGGTGGTGAGCTTGCCGTCATTAGCCTGCGGCTTGTAGCCCACGGCGATCTGCTTGAACGTGAAGGTCACGTCCTGGCTCATCGTGCCGTCTTCGCCGCTGCCCTTGGTCGAAACCTTGCTGACGAATGCTTCGGACACCTTGACTTCGAAGTACGTCTGCGGTGCCTTCCCGGTCTCGCCCGTCTGCTTGAGCATGTGGATCGTGATCATCGGGAAGTGCGTTCCAGTGACGATCTTGGACAGGATGGTCGGGCTCGAGATGTCGAAGTAGTGAGAGACATTCAGGCCCTCGGTCCCCGCCTTGCCGACCGCCGAGCCCTGACCCTTGCCGGCGCTGCTTTCGGCGGCGATCTCGAAGTCCCAGTCGCTGATCTCGATCCATCCGGCCGTTCCGGGATGGTCCTTCTGCATCGACTCGCCGTCCGGCACGTCCTTGCCGAAATTGATGAATGTATTTCCGGGCATGATCTATGACCTCACTTGATCGTCAGCTTGATTTTCGGGGTGTCTTCCGTCTGCTCGCTCAGGTGCCAGCGAGCAAACTTGGCAGCGTCCATCTTGCCGTCGTCGTTCTGCTTCTTGTAGCCGAGCGCCACCTGCTTGAAGGTGAATGAGACGTCCTGATTGACGGCGCCGTCTTCGCCGCCCTTGGTGGACACCTTGGTGATCAGCACGTCACGTGCGGTGATCTGCAAGAACAGCTCCGGCTTGCCGCTGCCGATCTGCTTGAGCATGTCGATCGTGACCGACTCGAAGTTCTTGCCCATCACGATCATGGACATCAGCACCGATGACGACTTGTCGTAGAAGTGGCTGAAGTTGAAGCCCTCGGTAGCGGCCTTGCCGACAGACGCACCGGTGCCCTTGCCCGAGCTGCTGTCGGATGTGACCTCCCAGTCCCAATCGGCGATCTCGATCCAACCTTTCGAGCCCTCGTGGCCGACTTCCTCGGACTCACCCAGCGGGAAGGTCCCGTCATAGGTGTTGAACTGAATGAATGCGTTTCCCGGCATAGCGCTTCTCCCAATTGGATGTCAAACGATCGCCCGATGAGTCTTAAGACTTCTCGGAGGGCAACTTGGAAACCAGTCGCAAGGACACGGAAAGCCCTTCGAGCTGATAGTGCGGCTTGAGAAAGAACTTGGACGAGTAGTAGCCCGGCGCTCCTTCGACCTCTTCGACGACCACTTCGGCAGCGGCCAGCGGTCGCTCCGATTTGGTCTGCTCGGTGGAGTTGGTCGGGTCACCGTCGACGTACTGGATGATCCAGTCGTTCAGCCAGCGCTCCATCGCCTCGCGGGTCTTGAACGAGCCGACCTTGTCGCGCACCATGCATTTCAGGTAGTGCGCGAATCGGTTACAGGCAAAGAGGTATGGCAGGCGGGCGGCCAGCGCCGCGTTCGACGTCGCATCAGGATCCTCGTACTCGGCGGGCTTCTGCAGCGACTGCGCGCCGATGAATGCCGCGAAGTCGGAGTTCTTGCGGTGGATCATTGCGAGGAAGCCGGCTTTCGAAAGCTCGGCTTCGCGACGGTCGGAGATCGCAATCTCGGTCGGGCACTTCATGTCGACGCCGCCGTCATCGGTCGGGAACGTGTGCGACGGCAGGTTCTCGACGGCTCCGCCGGACTCGACGCCGCGAATCCGCGAGCACCAGCCGTACTCCTTGAACGAGCGGTTGATGTTCGTCGCCATCGCGTACGCGGCGTTGCACCAGGCGTACTTGTTGTGATCGGCGCCGTCGGTGTCTTCCTCGAAGTTGAACGCATCGACCGGGCTGGTCTTCGATCCGTACGGCAAGCGGCCGAGGAAGCGCGGCATGCACATAGCCAGATAGCGCGCGTCGTCCGACTCGCGCAGCGACCGCCAGGCCGCGTACTCCGGGGTCGTGAAGATCTTCGTCAGGTCGCGGGGATTGGCCAGCTCGCCCCACGAATCCATCTGCATGACCGTGGGGGCCGCACCGGTGATGAACGGCGCATGCGCCGATGCCGCGATCTTGGACATCTCGCCCAGCAGTTCGACGTCGGGCGGGGAGTGGTCGAAGTGGTAGTCGCCGACCAGCGCGCCGAACGGCTCGCCGCCGAACTGACCGTACTCTTCTTCATAGAGCTTCTTGAAGAGCGGCGACTGGTCCCACGCTGTGCCCTTGTAGCGCTTCAGCGTCTTGCCAAGGTCCTGCTTGGAGATCGCCATCACGCGGATCTTCAGCGTCTCGTCGGTCTCGGTGTTGTTGACCATGTAGCT
This sequence comes from Caldimonas sp., assembly GCA_039922395.1. Classification (GTDB taxonomy): domain Bacteria; phylum Pseudomonadota; class Gammaproteobacteria; order Burkholderiales; family Burkholderiaceae_C; genus Schlegelella_A. The sequence continues at coordinate 4,130 of JBDSAB010000525.1, read as the reverse complement.
GAGACCGCGCCACGCCGACTCGAGCTTCTGGAAGTCTCCGTGGTGGAGGATCAGGTTGACCTGCTCGGACATCTTGCGATCGAGCGCAGCGATCATCGCCTCGATGCTGGCCACCGTGTTGGAGCTGATCAGCTTGACGTTCGCCAGCGCCTGCTGCGCCAACGTCTGGACCGCAGCTTCGACGGCCGACTTGGCCTCGTCCGATTTGGGTTTGAATTCCTTGTTGAGCAGCGACGCAAAGTCGTTGCCCTCGACGGTCACGCCCGCGAATGCGGGCGACAGTTGCTCGAGTTCAGCCATGTTGACGTGCTCCGATGTCTGGATGGATCAGGTGGTGGCTTCGGGCTTGCCCGAGGCCGTCAAGGACTGCAGGAGAGCCGGGTCGTTGAGAACCTTGCTGATGAGTTCTTCGGCACCGCCCTTGCCGTCCATGTACGTGACCAGGTTCGACAACTGCGTGCGTGCATCGAGCAGCTTGTTGAGGCCATCGACCTTGGAGGCAATGGCGGCCGGGGTGAAGTCGTCCATGTTCTCGAACGTCAGATCGACCGAGAGGTTGCCTTCACCGGTCAGCGTGTTCGGCACCTGGAACGCGACACGCGGCTTCATCGCCTTCATGCGGCTGTCGAAGTTGTCGATGTCGATCTCAAGAAACTTGCGATCGCCGACCGGCGGCAGCGGATCGGCAGGCTTGCCCGCGAGATCGGCCATCACGCCCATCACGAAGGGCAACTGCACCTTCTTTTGGGAGCCGTACAACTCGACGTCGTACTCGATCTGGACCCGCGGTGCGCGATTGCGTGCGATGAACTTCTGGCTGCTGCCCATGATGTACCTCCCTTAGATCACTGTGAATGGTCTGCGCTCTGCAGGCCTGAGACTAACTGCGCCGACGCCCCGTGTGCAGGCATTTTTTCGTCGACAGGCGTAGCGCACGGCCCGTCTACTGTTTGACTACGAGGCTCGCTCGATGGCCTCGATGCTGTCCGGATCAACACCCATGATGCGCGCCACTTCGCTGACAGCGTCAGGCGCCAGGTCGCGTACCAATTGCAGGAAACTCTTGTCGATCAGACGCTCTGCGCGTCGAAGCAGCAGTTGCGCCGGATTGGTCGGCTCGCTGCGCTCGAGATATGCGCAGATCATGCGCAGCGCCTTGATCGCGTCGTCTCGACTCTCGATGCTTTGCAGGCCACCTCCTCGACGCGCTGCACCTGCGCTTCGAACGCCACCGCCGTCTTGCTGCTCTGCGTTCCCAGAACCCTCACCGGCCGAACCGTCCTCGCCGACAGGTTCCGGAAGGACGAGCTTGAGCGCCTCGACCATGCCACGCAAGGCCCGCAGATCGACGGCCAGTTCGAGGCCGAAGCGGTCGTTCATGACGCGCTGCAACTCCTTGACAGCTTCGATGCTCTCGACCTGGCACGTGCGCAAACGGTCGCCCAGTTCTGGCACGTCAGTGAGGAGCCCTTGGATCTGCGCAGTGGTGCGGACCGACTCATCGGGACGCGCAGGGAGCCGGTCCAGCCCGATCTCGATCTCGCGGATGCGCAATCCACCCAGACGTCGATCGTTGAGCACCTGCACCTGCCGGACGTCGCCAAGAAAACCGTCGAGCTTGTCGAGCGTGCCGAGGACGCTCAGGCGTGCGAAGGTGTCGCCGTCATCCGGATCGTTGCGCGGATGCACCTCGTCCCAGAAGCGGTCGAGGAAGCCGTGGATCAGACGCAGTGTTGGGGCCAGCGCTTCGAGGCCGTCGATGTTCAGCACGGCACGACCCCACAGCAAACCGACGCGCAGGTCGCGCGTTCGTCCGAGCAATCCTTCAGCGAGTTCGAGGACCTGAGCCCACTGCGGCGGTTCGGCGGGACCGAACTGCGTTTCGGGTTTACCCGCCGCGGCTTGGTCCAGTTCTAGGAAGGCCGGGTCGTATTCGAGGTCATCGCCGCAGGCATCGCCTTCGAGCGGCTGCAGCCAGCTGTCAACCATCTCAAGGGACATGTAGCAGCTGCACTTTTAAAACAATCCCGGGGCGGGACTGGAGCGCAAAACTGTATCACCGCTTGCGCTATTGCAACAGTCCGAACAGAATGTAAAAGCGATCAGCGGTCGGCCGCGCCCAATTGAACACGCGACACGCGCGAGCGATGTCTCTACAAGAAAAACGCGCAGGCCCTGGGTAGGTATAGCTCGCGACGGGCGCCGTCTTCGGCCTGGCATTTCCTCGGTGTCACAACAGGCCGTCGATCGGCCCAGCGTCCATGACAAGAACAAGAAGTGCGATCGCAAAACTGGCGTGCACGCTGCTGACAGCCTTCGCGCTGCACGCACACGCGCAGGAACTACGTGTCGCGATTGACCAGTTCGTGGTGACCGGCAACACGCTGCTCCCGCCTGGACGGCTCGATGCGGTCCTCGCTCGCTTCAAAGGCGAGCGCACATTGACCGAACTGCAGAACGCTGCGCTGGCTGTGCAGGCGCTCTACCGCGATGCCGGCTACGGCGGCGTCGTCGCCTATCTGCCGCCGCAATCGGGAGCGCCCGGCACGGCAACGATCAACGTGCTCGAAGGCCGCGTCTCGCGCGTCTTCATCACCGGCAACAGCCAGTTCAGCGAAGCGAATATTCGTCGCGCGGTGCCGAGTCTGCGCGAAGGCGAGACACCGCGCGTGCGCCGCATCGATTCGCAGATCCAGCTCGCGAACGAGAGCCCGGCCCGGCAGATCTCGCTCGCTCTCGAGCCGGGTGCGCAGCAAGGCGACGTCGAGGCGCGGGTGACGGTGAGCGAGCTGCCGGCAAGCCGCTGGTCGCTGGCCCTCGACAACACCGGCAACGCGAGCACCGGTCGCCTGCGCGCGAGCATCGGTTACCAGAACGCGACGATGTGGGACCTCGATCACCAGCTCTCGGTGCAGGCGCAATTTGCCCCCGACCAGCTCGATGCGGTCGCCATCGTCAGCGGCAGCTACCGCATTCCGATGCCCGAGCAGGGCATGACGTTCGACCTGTTCGGCGCGTATTCCGATGTCGATGGCGGCACTGCCACCACGTCCGCCGGCCCGCTGCAGTTCAGTGGCCAGGGCAAGGTGTTCGGGTTTCGGTTCACGCGGCCTTTCGAGCGCATCGGCCGCGTCAGCCAGCGCGTTTCGTTCGGGCTCGACCGGCGCCTCTATCTGAACGACTGCAGCATCGTCGGGTTGCCGCCCGGCGCGTGCGGCTCGGCGGGTGCGAGTGTGGCCGTGCATCCGCTTTCGGTCGACTACCAATGGCAGTCCGAGGGCGAACGCGCGTACGGCTTCAATGTCGGCTACAGCCACAACCTGTACATCGGCGGCCACAACTCGAACCGGGCCGATTTCGATGCCGTCCGCCCCGGCGCCGATGTGCACTACGACGTCGTCCGTCTCGGCGCCTTCGCGGCGATGCCGTTGCGCGGTAGCTGGCAAGTGCAGGTTCGCGCCAGCGGTCAATGGACCGATGACGCACTGGTGCCGGGCGAGCAGTTCGGCCTCGCCGGCGCGAATGCGGTGCGCGGCTACGAAGAGCGCGAGATCACCGGCGACAGCGGCGCGATGGTCACGGTCGAAGCCATCACGCCGAACCTGCTCGCCGCGCGGGACGATCCGACGGTCTCGCTGCGCCTGCTCGGCTTCGCCGATGCCGGCAAGGTGTTCAATCGGCTCGATACGTCTTGTCGAATCGGCCAATCGCGCTGCGCGCTCGCTTCGGTCGGTCTCGGTGCGCGGCTCGGCTATCGCTCGCTTCAGTTGCGGCTCGACGTCGCTCACGCGCTGAAGAACGCGATCAGCACCGAACGCGGCGACACGCGCGTCCACCTGCAGGCCATCTACGCCTTCCTGTGACTCGAGCAGGCAGGCGCAAGTGACTGCCATGGCCCCGACGAATTCACGGACGCCCTTCCCACTCTGTTCGCGCCGAGGCGCCGCATCATGAAGCACCGCTCCTTGCGTCGCCCTGCCCTGCGTTCGTTTCGTCTTCGCGCCGGCCGTGGCCGTCCGCGCAGCGCGCCGCACCGGCTGGTGCAGGCGCTCACCGCCTGCTCGCTGCTGACGTGCTGGCCCGGCGCCGCCGATGTCCGTGCCCAGGCGCTGCCGAGCGGCATGACACCG
>JBDSAB010000524.1:0-8698 GCA_039922395.1 Caldimonas sp. | reverse complement strand
CGCGCTCGGCGCGCTGACCGGCTCCCGGCCACGCGTCGATGTCGTCGGCAACGCCGACCTCGCGGCCGATGTCAGCTGGCTCATCGACAACCTGCGCTGGGACATCCAGGACGATCTCGCCGGCCTCGTCGGCACGGCGCCTGCGCACCAGCTCGCCCGATTCGCCGGCGCGATTGCGTCGGGCCTGCGCAGCGCCCTGCGCGGCATCGGCGACCTCGTTGCGAAGGGCGCTGACGCACCGCGGCCGGAGCCCGGGGCCCCGCCGCCGCGATGAGGCACATCGCGCGCCTGCTGTTCATCTACCTGACGGTTCTGCGCTACGGGCTCGACGAGCTCGCGCTGTCGAGCTTCCGCCAGCGCCCGGTGCGCCTGCTGGTGCGCGTGATGACGATCGGGCGCCGCCTCGAGGCGCCGCGCGGCGAGCGCCTGCGCCTCGGGCTCGAGCGTCTCGGCCCGATTTTCGTGAAGTTCGGGCAGGTCCTGTCGACCCGGCGCGACCTGCTTCCGCCGGACATCGCGGACGAACTGGCGAAGCTCCAGGACCGGGTGCCGCCGTTTCCCGCGGCGACCGCGCGCCAGCTGGTCGAGCGTGCGTTCGGGCGCCCGATCGATGCGCTGTTCGCGACCTTCGAGGCCGAGCCGGTGGCGAGCGCGTCGATCGCGCAGGTGCATTTCGCGGTGCTGAAGGACGGACGCGAAGTCGCCGTCAAGGTGCTGCGCCCCGGCATGCTCGCCGCCATCGACGACGACATCGCGCTGATGCGCACGGTCGCGCGCTGGGTCGAGCGCCTCTCGACGGACGGCAAGCGCCTGAAGCCGCGCCAGGTGGTGGCCGAGTTCGACAACTACCTCCACGACGAGCTCGATCTGGTGCGCGAGGCCGCGAATGCCGCGCAGCTGCGCCGCAACATGCAGGGGCTGAACCTCGTCCTCGTACCCGAGATGGTCTGGGACCTGTGCACCCAGAGCGTCATCGTGATGGAGCGGATGAAGGGCGTGCCGATCAGTCAGCTTCAGCGGCTGCGCGAAGCCGGCGTCGATATTCCAAAGCTGGCACGCGACGGCGTCACGATCTTTTTTACTCAGGTCTTTCGCGACGGCTTCTTCCACGCCGACATGCACCCCGGGAACATCCAGGTCTCGATCGAGCCGGCGACCTTCGGACGCTATGTCTCTCTGGATTTCGGCATCGTCGGAACCCTCACCGAGTTCGACAAGGAATACCTTGCGCAGAACTTCATCGCGTTCTTCCGGCGCGACTACAAGCGCGTCGCCGAACTGCACGTCGAGAGCGGCTGGGTGCCGCCGCAGACGCGTGTCGACGAGCTCGAAGGGGCGATCCGGGCGGTCTGCGAGCCGCACTTCGATCGGCCGCTGAAGGACATCTCGCTCGGCCAGGTGCTGCTCCGCTTGTTCCAGACCTCGCGCCGTTTCAATGTCGAGATCCAGCCGCAGCTCGTGCTGCTGCAGAAGACGCTGCTCAACGTCGAAGGCCTTGGCCGCGACCTCGATCCGGAGCTCGACCTCTGGCACACCGCGAAGCCGTTTCTCGAGCGCTGGATGAAGGAGCAGGTCGGCTGGGAAGGCCTGGTCGAGCGCCTGAAGAACGAGGCGCCCCGCTACGTGCACCTGCTGCCGGAATTGCCGCGCCTGCTGCACGGCGCGCTGCGCGCGCCGCCCCAATCGCAGCAGACCCAGCGCATCCTCGAAGCCCTGTTGCAAGAGCAGCGGCGCTCGAACCGGTGGGTCCAGGCCGTCGTTTACGTGGCCGTCGGTTTCCTCGGTGGGCTGCTCGCAGTGCAAGCCTTCACGCGCCTGCACTAACCGCTGTCAGCGGAGGTCCGCGCACTGGCGTCGACCTTTATACTGTCGGGTTTTCTCGGAGTCGAGCAGGAGCCATGCCCATCTACGCGTATCGGTGCGAGCGTTGCGGTCACGCGAAGGACGTGCTGCAGAAGGTCTCGGACCCGGTGCTGACGGTGTGTCCGGCCTGCGGCGAGCCTACGTTCCGCAAGCAGGTCACAGCGGCCGGCTTCCAGTTGAAGGGTTCGGGCTGGTACGTCACCGACTTCCGCGGCGACAAGCCGTCGGGCAAGTCGGCCGAAGCCGGCGCCGACGGCGATTCGAAGCCCGCGGACTCGAAGAACGCCGAGGCGAAGGGCAGCGACGCCAAGGGCGGCGACACCGCAGCCGATGCGGGCAGCAAATCCAACGGCTCGACCGATGGGGCCAAGGCCTCGAAGTCCGAAGCGCCGGCCGCTGCAGCGCCGGCCGCCAAGCCGGCGGCGGCGCCACCGTCCACCGGTGGCTCGAACAGCGGCGGCAGCCAGCCCTAGCGCATCGCCGCGGAGATTCGCGTGAAACGCTACTTGATTGCCGGCCTGCTGGTCTGGCTCCCGCTCGCCGTCACGATCTGGGTCCTGCAGGCGGTCCTCGGCCTGCTCGACGGCGTGTTCCTGTGGCTGCTGAGCGGATCGCAGATCGTGCTGCCGGTGGGCGCACATGCCTCGATCCAGTTCCTGCGCACGGTGCCCGGGCTCGGCGTGATCGTGATGCTGCTCGGCCTGCTGCTGACCGGCGTCTTCGCGACCAACATCTTCGGGCAGTGGTGGCTGCGCCAGGGGCATCGCCTCCTCAACAAGATTCCGATCGTCAAGTCGATCTACAGCTCGGTGAAGCAGGTGTCGGACACGCTGTTCTCGAGCAGTGGCAACGCCTTCCGGCAGGCCGTCCTGGTCGAGTACCCGCGGCGCGGCTCCTGGACCATCGCCTTCGTCACCGGCAAGCCGGGCGGCGAGGCCGGGCATCACCTGCGCGGCGAGTACCTGAGCGTCTACGTGCCGACGACGCCGAACCCGACCTCCGGCTTCTTCCTGATGGTGCCGCAGAGCGAGGTCATCAACCTGTCGATGAGCGTCGACGAAGCGCTCAAGTACGTGATCTCGATGGGCGTCGTCGCGCCGCCGATGCAAGGCGTGGCGGGAGCGCCGGCACGACTTCCGGTACGAGGCGAGCCGCGCGACGCCGCCGAGGCGGCGTCCGGCAGCGCCGTCGAAGCCGCACGAAATCCGACCGGCTGACCGCGACGGGGCATCGGTGCCCGGCGGATCGGCCTCGTGTGCGACGAGCCTTCGCGCCCAGGCGGGATCGAAGGCGGTCAGAACAGCGATTCGTCGCTGCCATCCATATCTTGGAGATGTGATGCGAACAACATACTGCGGCCTCGTCAGCGAAGCGCTGCTCGGGCAGACCGTCACGTTGATGGGCTGGGCTCATCGCCGGCGCGACCATGGCGGCGTGATCTTCATCGACCTGCGCGACCGCGAGGGCCTGGTCCAGATCGTCTGTGATCCGGACCGTGCCGAGATGTTCGGGCGCGCTGAAGCCGTGCGCAACGAGTACTGCCTGAAGATCGTCGGCAAGGTGCGCAGCCGCCCCGCCGGGACCGAGAACGCCGGCCTGACGAGCGGAAAGATCGAGGTGCTGTGCACCGAGCTCGAGGTCCTGAATCCGAGCGTGTCGCCGCCGTTCCAGATCGACGAGGAAAACCTGTCCGAGACGACCCGGCTCACGCACCGTGTGCTCGACCTGCGCCGGCCGATGATGCAGCGCAACCTGAAGCTGCGCTACCGCGTCGCGATGGAGATCCGCAAGTTCCTCGATGCCAACGGCTTCATCGACATCGAGACGCCGATGCTGACCAAGAGCACGCCCGAGGGCGCGCGCGACTACCTGGTGCCGAGCCGTGTCCACGAGGGCATGTTTTTCGCGCTGCCGCAGAGCCCCCAGCTCTTCAAGCAGCTCCTGATGGTGGCGGGCTTCGACCGCTACTACCAGATCACCAAGTGCTTCCGCGACGAGGACCTGCGCGCCGACCGCCAGCCGGAGTTCACGCAGATCGACATCGAGACCTCGTTCCTGCCGGAAGACGAGATCCGCACGATGTTCGAAGGCATGCTGCGCAGCACCTTCCACCATGCGATCGGCGTCGAGCTGCCGCCGTTTCCGGTCATGAAGTACGCCGACGCGATGCGCCTGTATGGCTCCGACAAGCCGGACCTGCGGGTCAAGCTCGAGCTGACCGAGCTGACCGACGTGATGGCGAGCGTCGACTTCAAGGTCTTCGCGACCCCGGCGCTTGCGAAGGATGGCCGCGTCGTCGCGTTGCGGGTGCCGGGCGGTGGCGAGATGAGCCGCGGCGAGATCGATGCGTACACCGAGTTCGTCAAGATCTACGGCGCCAAGGGGCTGGCCTGGATCAAGGTCAACGACGTCGCGAAGGGTCGCGAAGGCCTGCAGTCGCCGATCGTCAAGAACCTCCACGACCAGGCGCTCAACGAGGTTCTCGCGCGTACCGGTGCGGTCAGCGGCGACCTGCTGTTCTTCGGCGCCGACAAGGCGACGATCGTCAACGACGCGATGGGCGCGCTGCGCGTCAAGGTCGGTCACAGCGAATTCGGCAAATCGCGCGGCCTCGTGCAGGGCGAGTGGGAGCCGCTCTGGGTGGTCGACTTCCCGATGTTCGAGTACGACGCCGCGGCCCAGCGCTGGAATGCGGTGCACCACCCGTTCACGTCGCCGAAGGACGGCCACGAGGACTGGCTCGAGACCGACCCGGGACGCTGCCTTGCGAAGGCCTACGACGTCGTGCTGAACGGCATCGAGCTCGGCGGCGGCTCGGTCCGGATTCATCGCGAGGAAGTGCAGAGCAAGGTGTTCCGCGCGCTCAAGATCGACGCCACCGAGGCGCAGGCCAAGTTCGGCTTCCTGCTCGATGCGCTGCGCTACGGCGCGCCGCCGCACGGTGGCATCGCGATCGGCCTCGACCGCTTCGTGATGCTGATGACCGGCGCCGAATCATTGCGCGATGTCATCGCCTTTCCGAAGACCCAGCGTGCGCAGGACCTGCTGACCAACGCCCCTGGCCCGGTCGACGAGCGGCAGCTCCGCGAGCTCCACATTCGCCTCCGCAACGTGCAGGCGGTCGGCTGAGCCTTTGACCTTCGGTCAGCGCGCTTCACAGGGGCTGATGCAGAATCAAAAGGGCGCGCCTTCGCGCCCTTTCCTTTTTTTTGAAGTGCTCACGCAGACGAAAATCCCCGAGTCGGTGCTGGTCGTCATCTACACGCCCGAGCTCGACGTCCTGCTGCTCGAGCGGGCCGACCGGCCGGGCTACTGGCAGAGCGTCACCGGCTCGAAGGATCGCGTCGACGAGCCGCTGCGCGAGACCGCGATCCGCGAGGTCGCCGAAGAAACCGGCATCGCCGTCGGCGGGCCGTTCGTGCCCACCGATCGCCTGCGCGACTGGGACATGCAGACGGTCTACGAGATCTACCCGGTCTGGCGCCATCGCTACGCGAACGACGTGACCCACAACACCGAGCACGTGTTCGGCCTCGAGGTGCCGCGCGACGTGCCGCTGCGCCTCGAGCCGCGCGAGCACCTGCGGCACCGCTGGCTGCCCTGGCAGGATGCGGCCGACGCCTGCTTCTCGACGTCGAACGCCAAGGCGATCCGTCAGCTGCCGGCCCTATCGTGATGCGACCCTTCCACCATTCGACGCACGCGTCGACCTTCCATTCGACGCAGCATCCGAGCGACGTGCTGCGGGTCGCGACCTACAACATCCACAAGGGCGTGCGCGGAGTGGGCCCGAGAAAGCGCCTCGAGATCCACAACCTCGTGCTCGGCATCGAGGCCCTCGACACCGATCTCGTGTTCCTGCAGGAAGTGCGGCGGATGAACCGGGCCGCCGCGCGCCACTTCCCCGACACCCACATCGGCTGGCCGCGTGTCCCGCAAGCCGACTACCTGGCGCCGGACGGTTATGACGTGGCCTACCGCACCAACGCGGTGACGCGCGAGGGCGAGCACGGCAATGCGCTGCTGTCGCGCTGGCCGCTCGGCGACATCGGCCACCACGACGTCTCGGACCACCGCTTCGAGCAGCGCGGCCTCCTGCACGTGCCGGTGCATTGGAACGGTGTCAAGGTCAACGCGATCGTCGCCCACTTCGGATTGATCCACTCGAGCCGGGTGCGCCAGGTCCAGCGCCTGGCCGATTTCATCGAAGCGACCGTGCCGCGCGACGAGGTGCTGATCGTCGCCGGCGACTTCAACGACTGGGCCGAGAGGCTCGACGCGCCGATGCGCGCGGCCGGCCTGCACCGCGCGATCGTGCCGGGCGACCCGGCCGCCCGCTTCAACACCTTCCCGTCGCGCATGCCGATGTTCTCGATGGACCGCATCTACGCGCGCGGCCTGCGCTGCCGGGCCACCTCGGTGCCGCGCGGCGTCGCCTGGGCGCGCATGTCGGACCACCTTCCGTTGCTGGCCGAGCTCGAGCTGGCTTAGGGTGCGACCGCACCCGTCGCCGCAGGGCGTTCCGATGAAAGCCGCCGAACGCCCTGCGTCGACTGCGATGCGGGCGAACCATGCGCTGACCTTGCTGAAGGGCGGCGTGGAGCTGTTTCCGGCGCTGGTCGAGGCAATCGACCGCGCTCGCTCGGAGGTGCTTCTCGAGACCTACATGTTCGAGTTCACCGGCTCGCCGCTGACGGTCGCCGAAGCACTCGAGCGCGCCGCCGGCCGCGGCGTCGCGGTCCATGTCGTCGTCGACGGCTTCGGCACGCTCGACGTCACGCCGGAGTGGCGCACGCGCTGGAAGGCGGCCGGCGTCGACTGGCGTCTCTTCAACGCCGCGCGTGGCTGGCGCCTTCTCTTTCCGAAGCGCTGGCGGCGCCTGCATCGAAAGCTCTGCGTTGTCGACGGCGGCGTCGCGTTCTGCGGCGGCATCAACCTCATCGACGATCTGTACGACCCGAACTACGGCACTCTCGACAAGCCGCGCTTCGACTTCGCAGTGCGCGTCACCGGGCCGCTGGTCGCCGAAATCCACGACACGATGACGCGGCTGTGGCTGCGTCTGGAGGTCGGGCACGAGGCCCGGCACCACGACGTCGAAGGGACGCTCCGCGCAGTCGTCGATGCGTCCGCAGCCGGCACCGACAGCGCGGATGCCCGCATCGACAAGGCAACGCCGGCCGGCAACGGCGCGCTGGCGGCGCTCGTGCTGCGCGACAACGTCCGCTTCCGGCGCCGCATCGAGGCGACCTATCGGCTTGCGATCGCGCAGGCGCAGTCCGAAATCCTGATCGCCAACGCGTACTTCATTCCGGGCGTGCGCCTGCAGCGCGCGTTGCTGAACGCGGCGCGGCGCGGTGTGCGCATCACGTTGCTGCTGCAAGGCCGCTACGAGTACTTCCTGCAGCACCACGCGAGTCGCGCCGTCTACGGCGCTTTGCTCGAGGGCGGCATCGAGATCATCGAGTACGAGCCGAGCTTCCTGCACGCGAAGGTCGCGGTGATGGACAGCCCGGCCGGCTCGATCTCGACAGTCGGCTCGTCGAACCTCGATCCGCTCAGCATGCTGCTGGCGCGCGAGGCCAACGTGTTCGTGCTCGACCAGGCCTTCGGCGCCGAGCTGCGCGGCCACCTGATCGATGCGATCGCACATGAAGGACGCCGGGTCGAGTCCGACGTCTACATGAAGCGGCCGCTGCGGACGCGCTGGCTGGCCTGGCTGGCCTACGCGATGATCCAGTTTGCGCTGTACGCGACCGGCAAGCGCTACTGAGCGCTCGGACCTTCGCTCCTTTTTCGACATGCAGGCGCAAGACCTCGTGATCGCCAGGCCGGAAGGCCTGTATTGCCCGCCCGGCGACTTCTACATCGACCCGTGGCGGCCGGTCGATCGCGCCGTCATCACCCATGCGCATGCCGACCACGCGCGGCGCGGCAATACCGCCTATCTCGCGGCGGCGCCGGCCGAGGGCGTGTTGCGCGCCCGTCTGGGCGAGGACATTCGGCTGCAGGCGCTGCCGTACGGCGAGACGATCGATCACTTCGGCGTGCGCGTCAGCCTGCATCCGGCCGGCCATGTGCTGGGCTCGGCGCAGGTCCGACTCGAACATGAAGGCCGCGTCTGGGTCGCGTCCGGCGACTATTACGTCGCAGGCGCCACCGACGATCCGCGCGAGGACAACGCGACCTGCGCGCCGTTCGAGCCGGTGCGTTGCCACTGCTTCATCACCGAATCGACCTTCGGGCTGCCGATCTACCGCTGGCGGCCGCAGCGCGAGCTCTTCGCCGACGTCGATGCCTGGTGGCGTGCCAACGCCGAGGCCGGCCGCGCCAGCCTGCTGATGGGCTACAGCTTCGGCAAGGCGCAGCGCATCCTCGCCGGCGTCGATTCATCGATCGGACCGATCGTGGTGCACGGCGCGGTCGAGCCGCTGAACCGGGCCTACCGCGCCGCCGGCGTCGCGCTGCCGGAGACCTTGCGGGTCACCGACGTCGCCGACAAGGCGACCTTGAAGCGGGCGCTCGTGATCGCGCCGCCCTCGGTGCAGAACTCGACCTGGGTGCGGCGCTTCGGTGATCCGAGCGATGCGTTTGCAAGCGGCTGGATGCAGTTGCGCGGCGCGCGCCGGCGACGCGGCGTCGACCGCGGTTTCGTCCTCAGCGACCACGCCGACTGGCCGGGCCTGCAGCGCGCGATCGCGGCGAGCGGTGCCGAGCGGGTCATCGTGACGCATGGCTACGAGGCCGTGATGGTGCGCTGGCTCGAGCAGCAAGGCCTGCAGGCCGGCTCGTTCAGTACCGAGTACGGCCAGGACGACGACGAGTTGCCAGGCGG
>JBDSAB010000523.1:0-2682 GCA_039922395.1 Caldimonas sp. | reverse complement strand
ACGAGACGTCGGTGTGGCACTTGCGCGTGAAGACCGGGTAGTCGTCGAGGCCGTCGACCTGCGCGCGCTTGATCTCGCTGTCCCAGTAGGCACCCTTGACGAGCCGGATCATCAGGCGATGCCGGCTCCGCCGCGCGAGGTCGATCAGGTGCGCCAGCACCGCGCTGCAGCGCTTCTGGTAGCCCTGCACGACGAAGCCGATACCGTGCCAGCCGTCGAGCGCGGGCTCCGCGCACAGGCGCTCGAGCAGGTCGAGCGAGAGGTCGAGGCGCTCGGCTTCCTCGGCGTCGAGGTTGAGGCCGATGTCGTGCCTGCGCGCCATCGTCGCCAGCTCCAGCAGGCGGGGGTAGAGCTCGTCGAGCACGCGCCGGCGCTGCGCGCGCACATAGCGCGGATGCAGCGCCGAGAGCTTGATCGAGATGCCCGGCCCGTCATGGATGCCGCGGCCGGCCGAGGCCGCGCCGATCGCATCGATCGCATGGCGGTATGCGGCCAGGTAGCGCTGTGCGTCAGCCTCGGTCAACGCCGCTTCGCCCAGCATGTCGTACGAATAGCGGAAGCCCTCGCGCTCGCGCCGCTTCGCGCGTTGCAGCGCCTCTTCGATCGTCTCGCCGGTGACGAACTGCTCGCCCATCAGCCGCATCGCCATGTCGACGCCGCGCCGGACGACCGGCTCGCCGCTCCGCGCCAGCAGGCGCGTCAGCGCGCTCGCGAGGCCCTGCTCGGTATGGGTCGCGACCAGCTTGCCGGTCAGCAGCAGACCCCAGGTTGCCGCATTGACGAAGACCGACGGACTGCGGCCCAGGTGGGCCTGCCAGTCGGCATCGCCGACCTTGTCGCGGATCAGCGCGTCGCGGGTCGCCGCATCGGGGATGCGCAGCAGCGCCTCGGCCAGGCACATCAGCGCGACGCCCTCCTGCGACGACAACGAGAACTCCTGGATCAGGCCCTGGACCAGGCCCTCGCGGCCGCTCGTCACCTTGCGCGAACGCAGCTGCCCGGCGAGCCGCGCAGCCAGCGCGTGCGCTGCGGCGGCCTGCGCGGCCGGCAGCGTGGCGGCGTCGATCAGCGCCGCCACGCAGTCGGGCTCGGGGCGGCGATGCGCGGCGGTGATCGCGGCGCGGAACGGCGATTGGGTCGGGACATCGTCCTCGAAGCGGATCGCCGGAGCGTCGCTTGCGCCGACCGCAGCGGGAAGCGGTTCAGCGATGCGCCGCGGCGGGTCAGAAGGCGATTGGTTCGAAGCGGTCATCGCGCGATCGACTGTACGCAATGGCGAGCGGCTCGTCGCCTTCAGTCTCGCCGGCGAGGCATCGCGTTCTCGCAAACGCCCGCCGCGCACCGCGCGATCGATGCGAAAGTCGACCGCCCAAGGGCGTGTCCTGCACGCCGGCCAACGCGTCGGTCCATACGAGCTCACTCAGCGACGCGATCCGCGGCGGTTTGCGACAATCACCGCATGACTTCGGCCGACCTGCACGCGACGATCGCGCACATGGGCGCAGCAGCCCGGGCCGCCAGTTCCCGCATGATGGCGGCGCCGACGGCGGCGAAAAATGCGGCGCTGCGCGCCCTCGCGCGCCGCCTGCGCGAAGGCGGCCCGGCGCTGCAGACCGCGAACGCCCACGACCTCGCGCGCGCCGATGCAGCCGGGCTCGCCGCGCCGCTGGTCGATCGCCTGAAGCTGACGCCGCGCATCATCGAGACCGCCGCCGCCGGCTGCGAGGAAATCGCCGCGATGCCGGACCCGATCGGCGAGATCACCGACCTGCGCCAGCGGCCGAGCGGCATCTCGGTCGGCCGCATGCGGGTGCCGCTCGGCGTGTTCGGCATGATCTTCGAGAGCCGACCCAATGTGACCATCGAGGCGGCATCGCTGGCGATCAAGAGCGGCAACGCCTGCATCCTGCGCGGCGGCTCTGAAGCGATCGACTCGAACGTCGCGTTGTGGAAGCTGGTCCAGGCAGCGCTCGAGGAAGCGGGCCTGCCGCCCGACGCGGTGCAGCTGGTCGAGACCACCGACCGGGCCGCCGTCGGCCACCTGATCACGTCGCCGGAGGCGGTCGACGTCATCATCCCGCGCGGCGGCAAGGGCCTGATCGAGCGCATCAGCCGCGAGGCGAAGGTGCCGGTGATCAAGCACCTCGACGGCAACTGCCACGTCCACGTCGATGCGAGCGCCGATCTCGACCTCGCGGTGCGCGTGGTCGACAACACGAAGACGCAGAAGTACAGCCCGTGCAACGCGGCCGAGTCGCTGCTGGTTGATGCGGCGATCGCCGCCGCCTTCCTGCCGCGCATCGGCGCGGTGTTCGCCGCCAAGGGCGTCGAGATGCGGGTCGACCCTGCCGCGCGCGCGGTGCTCGGTGGGGTGGCCGGCGCGAACCTCGTCGATGCGACCGAGGCCGACTGGGCCGAGGAGTACCTCGCGCCGATCATCAGCATCAAGGTCGTCGCCGGCCTCGATGCGGCGATCGCGCACATCAATCGCTACGGCTCGCACCACACCGACGCGATCGTCACGACGAACCACCCGAACGCGATGCGCTTCCTGCGCGAAGTCGACTCGGCGAGCGTGATGGTCAACGCCAGCACGCGCTTCGCCGACGGCTTCGAGTACGGCCTCGGCGCCGAGATCGGCATCTCGACCGACAAGCTGCATGCGCGCGGGCCGGTCGGCCT
>JBDSAB010000522.1:0-10581 GCA_039922395.1 Caldimonas sp. | reverse complement strand
CGGAACGATTATGGTTCTTCGACGCGCGGCTTCCGATCGGGTGGCGCCACTGCGTGCGACGCCAGCCAGGCCGCCGGCGACCCGGTGTCGGCAGCGCGTGCTCGCCCACAATGCCGGGCGAGGGTCCACCTCCGCTCCCTCCCCTCGAACACGATGCCACGGGACTCGCCATGCAGTTCACTTACGAGCACGAAGAACTCCGCCGCACCTTGAAGCGCTTCATCGCCGACGAGATCAATCCGCACGTCGACGAATGGGAGGCCGCCGAGTGGTTCCCGGCGCACGAAGTCTTCAGGAAGCTCGGCGACCTCGGCCTGCTCGGCCTGACACGGCCGACCGACTGCGGCGGCATGGCGCTCGACTACTCGTACTCGATGGTGATGGCCGAGGCGCTCGGCGACATCGACTGCGGCGCGGTGCCGATGGCGATCGGCGTGCACACCGACATGGCGACGCCGGCCCTCGCCCGCTTCGGCTCCGACGCGCTGCGCCGCGAATACCTCGCCCCGGCTCTCGACGGCGAGATGGTCGCCTGCGTCGGCGTCTCCGAGCCCGGCGCCGGTTCCGACGTCGCGAACATCCGGACGACGGCCCGCAAGGACGGCGACGACTACGTCATCAACGGCGCGAAGATGTGGATCACCAACAGCCTGCAGGCCGACTGGATGTGCCTGCTCGCGAACACTTCCGAAGGCGCGGCGCACAAGAACAAGAGCCTGATCGTGGTGCCGATGAACACCCCCGGCATCACCAAGGCGAAGAAGATCCGCAAGATCGGCATGATGGCGAGCGACACCGGCCTGATCCACTTCGACGACGTGCGCGTCCCGCAGACCAATCGCATCGGCGAGGAAGGGATGGGCTTCACCTACCAGATGATGCAGTTCCAGGAAGAGCGCCTGTGGGCCGCTGCGAACGCGATCCAGGGCCTGCTCAACTGCATCACGCTGACGGCCGACTACGCGCGCGAGCGCCAGGTGTTCGGCCGCTCGGTGCTCGACAACCAGGTCGTCCACTTCCGCCTCGCCGAGCTGAAGACCGAGGTCGAGGCGCTGCGCGGGCTGACCTACATGGCGACCGAGCAGTACGTCGCCGGCAAGGACGTCACCGAATGGGCGTCAATGGCCAAGCTGAAGGCCGGCCGCCTGCTGCGCGAGGTGCCCGATGCGTGCCTGCAGTTCTGGGGCGGCATGGGCTACACCTGGGACAACCGCGTGTCGCGCATGTACCGCGACGGCCGCCTCGCGTCGATCGGCGGCGGTGCTGACGAAGTGATGCTCGGCATCATCGGCAAATACATGCACGTGCTGCCGGGCAAGCGCTAGGCGGTAGTCGCTCATCGCGGCGAGGCCGCCGCATCCACCAGTGCATTCAACTGCGGCGTTCCGATCGCGCTGTCCAGATAGCCGAACGTGCCGTGCTCGCGCACTTCGCGCGCCGCGTTGACGAGCCCGGTCATCGCAGCGCGGAACAGCGAGGTCGCCAAGCTGATGCGGCGCACGCCGGCGGCCTCGAGCTCGGCGACGCTGAACGAGCGCCCCTTGATGCCGGCCATGAAGTTGACCGGTTTCGTCAGCGCCGAGCAGACCGTGCGCACCGCCGCGAGGTCGGGCAGGCCAGGTGCGAACAGCACATCGGCACCCGCCTTCTCGAAGGCCTGCAGGCGACGGATCGTGTCGTCCAGATCGGGGTTGCCGCGCAGGAAGTTCTCGGCCCGCGCCGTCAGCATGAAGTAGAACGGCAGTTCGCGCGCCGCCGCCACGGCGGCTGCGACCCGCTCGGTCGCTTGAGAGAAGTCGTACAGCGGCTTCGCTGCATTGCCGGTCGCGTCCTCGATCGAGCCGCCGACCAGACCCACTGCAGCCGCGTGCCGGATCGTTTCGGCGGCCGCTTCAGGCTCGTCGCCAAAGCCGTTCTCGAGATCGGCCGACACTGGCAGCTGGGTCGCCTGCGCGATCACTCCGGCATGCGCGATCGCCTCCGCGCGCGTGATCTGGCCGTCACGGCGGCCGAGCACGCCGGCCGCTGCGCCGCTCGACGTCGCGAGCGCTTCGAATCCGAGGCCGGCGAGCAAGCGAGCCGATCCGGCATCCCACGGGTTTGCGATCACGAACGCAGCGGGCCCCGCGTGCAGTTGGCGGAATCGCTCGGCACGGGCGTGCTGGTCGGTGGTCATGGTTGACGCTCCTAGAATCCGCGGCTCTTGCGGAGCCTGACTTGTAGCGAACGCGCCGCACCGCCGTCAGCGTGAAAACCCCATCGCACGAAAGGCCCCCGATGAGCACCGTCACCGTCGAACGCGACGCCGAGATCTGGATCGTCACCCTCAATCGGCCGACCGCGCGCAATGCGGTCGACGGCCCGACGGCGCGGCTGCTCGCCGATGCCTTTCGCGCGTTCGATTCCGATGCCGAGGCACGTGTCGCGATCCTGCGCGGCAGCGGCGAGCACTTCTGCGGCGGCGCCGATCTGAAGGCGTTCGCGAACGGACTCGAAGGCCACGCCACGGCGCTTGCGCTGCAACGCGACATGCGGGCCGACGGTCCGATGGGGCCGACCCGCCTGCAACTCGGCAAGCCGGTGATCGCCGCGGTCGAAGGCTTTGCGGTCGCCGGCGGGCTCGAGCTCGCGTTGTGGTGCGACTTGCGCGTGGCCTCGGAGAGCGCGATCTTCGGCGTCTACTGCCGGCGCTTCGGCGTGCCGCTGATCGATGGCGGCACCGTGCGCTTGCCGCGCCTGATCGGCGAGAGCCGCGCGCTCGACATGATCCTGACCGGCCGTGCGGTCGCGGCCGACGAGGCGCTCGCGTTCGGCCTCGCCAACCGCGTCGTGCCGGTTGGCCATGCGCTCGAAGGCGCACTGGCCGTTGCGCGCCAGATCGCAGCCTTCCCTCAGACCTGCATGCGCAACGACCGGGCCAGCGTGATGGCGCAATCGGGACGCCCGTTCGATGAGGCGATGGCCAACGAGTTCGCGCTCGGCGAACGCAGCCTCGCATCCGGCGAGTCGGTCTCCGGCGCGCGGCGGTTTGCCGACGGTGCCGGCCGCCACGGCGCCTTCCCCGCCGGCACCTGAACGTCGACCGTCAGCGCACCTTCGTCGCGATCCGGTCGCAGAGCGGCAGCCAGCCCTCCTCCGGCCGCCATTCCCAGGTGATCGTCTGCGTCGCGCCGTCGTCGCTGAAGACAATGCGGGCGCGTTCGGTCGCGCCTGAGAAGGTCCAGACCCGGCCGTCGACGGTCACGTCGTAGCAGCGCTGGAAGCCGTGGTTCTCGAAGGTGCGCGCGAAATAGCAACTGCGCTCCGCATCCCACCCGATGATGCTCAACGTGTCGAACGGCGCCGTGCCGGTGACCGCGCGCTCGTCCTGGATCAGGAAGAACTGGCCGGTGTGCCAGCGGCCGGTGTGAGTGCTCTTCCACGTCGCCGGCTTCGCCCGCGGCGCACCCTCGCCATATGAACGCCCTTCGGCGCGCCAGTCGCCGAGGAAGACGCCGAGCGCCTCGTGGGCGGGCCCGCGCTGCGCAGGTCGGTCGCTGGAAGGGTCGGACATGGTGCTCCTTGAGGACAGTCGGATCAGCGTTCGTCCATGATCGAGCCGGCATCGTCGAACGGCACGAAGCGCCAGCGTTGGTAGACCAGAAACGCCGCGGTCAAGGCCAGCGCCACGCCGGCACCGACGCCAACGGCCAGCGAGCGGCTCGAGCCGAGTGCCTGCACCCACAACGCGACGCCGGCGCCGGCAACCACGTTGTTGATCACGGCGATCTTGCTCGAGGGGGTGCCGAGGAACGCCGACAGCCGGCCGAGCCGCTCAGCCGCGACTGGACCTCGGGCCAGCGGCCGCGCTCGGGCGCGAAGAGACGCGCAGCCTTGGCACTCAGGCTCCGGTACTGGCCTCGGATGCGGGCGATCGGAGCGGCGCGTGGACTCGTCCATCGGAAGGAGCGCGGCATGCAGCGACTTGGCAACACATATGCCCGACCTGCCACTGCAAGGCCGCGACCCGCAGCGGGACTTTGCCAAGCGCGACACTGAAGACTCGGACAGACGACGTCGCTCCGTCGATTTCAAGCCGCGTCGTTCGTCGTCTGAGCAGGGGGTGTCGGCGACCTGCCTGGCCTCCCCACCCACCCCACAAGGAGATTTGCAATGGATTACGTCGATGGATTCGTGGTCGCGGTGCCGACGGCCAACAAGGAAACCTATCGCCAGCACGCCGAAAAGGCGGCCCAGGTGTTCAAGGAATTCGGCGCGCTGAAGGTGATCGAGACCTGGGGCGACGACGTCCCGGAGGGCAAGGTGACGTCGTTCCCGATGGCGGTCCAACGCAAGCCCGACGAGACCGTCGTTTTCTCGTGGGTCACCTGGCCGTCGCGCGAGGTCCGCGACGAGGGCTGGAAAAAGGTGATGGCCGACCCGCGCCTGCAACCCGACAACAACCCGATGCCGTTCGACGGCAAGCGGATGATCTACGGCGGCTTCCAGACGATCGTCGAGATCTAGACCCCAGCGTCATCGGCGCCGGCTGGCAGGTCGAGCCTGCAATCGATTCCTCGCCCTCGGGAGAGAGGGATGGGCGAACTGGCAGACTGGCGGGGCATGCCGCCCGCCGTCCGCCCGGAGATCCGCTTCTGCACCAGCGCCGACGGCACGCACATCGCGTACGCCAGCGCGGGCAGCGGCGCGCCGCTGGTCAAGTCGGCGAACTGGATGACGCACCTCGAGCTGGACCGTGACGGTCCGCTCTGGCGGCACTGGTTCGAGGCATTCAGCGCGGGCCGCCGCTTCATCACCTACGACGGCCGCGGCTACGGGCTGTCGGACCGTCGTCCGCCAGCCCTGACCTTCGACGCGATGGTCGACGACCTCGCGGCGGTCGTCGATGCGGCAGGCCTCGATCGCTTCCCGCTGATCGGTTTCTGCCATGGCGGGCCGATCGGCATCGCCTACGCGGCCCGCCATCCGGAGCGCGTCAGCTGCCTCGTGCTGTCCGGTACCTATGCGCTCGGCCGCGCGCGCCGCCTCGATTCGGAGGTCGACCGCGCCGAGCGCGACGTGATGCTGAAGCTGATCGAGGTCGGCTGGGGCCAGGACAGTCCGGCCTTCCGACAGGTCTTCACGTCGAAGGCGGTGCCGGGCGCGAGTGCCGACGTCTTCGCGCACTTCAACGCGCTGCAGCGCGCCTCGGCAAGCGCCGAGACGGCGATCGCGCTGACCCGATTGTTCTGGGACATCGACGTCGTCGACCTGCTGCCGCGCGTGCGCTGCCCGACGCTGGTGCTGCACGCGCGCCGCGATGCGGTCGTGCCGTTCGAGCAGGGCCGGCTGCTCGCCGGCTCGATCGCCGAGGGCCGGCTCGTGACGCTCGAATCGGAGAACCACGACCTGCTCGCGGGCGAGCCGGCGTGGCAGGTGTTCGTGGCCGAGGTCCAAGCCTTCCTCGACCGCCACGACGCGCCGGCAACGCCGCGCCCGCTGCCGACGCTCGACACGCTGACGGCGCGCGAGCACCAGGTGCTCGATGCGATCGCGCGCGGGCTCGACAACGCCGAGATCGCCGCTGCGCTTCACTTGTCCGACAAGACGATCCGCAACCACGTCAGCAACCTCTTCTCGAAGCTGCAAGTGACGAGCCGGAACCGCGCGATCGTGCTGGCCCGCGAAGCCGGCTTCGGCGTCGATCCGGACCGTCCCAGAACGCTGCGCTGACCGGTCCGCCGGGACTCGTGTCCCGGTCAGTCACCGAGCGATCAGGGCGCTCGCCCCATGACGCGGCGGCCAGCGGCCGCTGCAATGGCATCTCCTTCACTTGCCCCTGGAGACCGCCATGAGAACAGAACCCCTGATCGGCCCGTTCGCGATGGAGCGCCGGCTGCTCGACGACTGGAGCAACTCGTACGAGCTGCACCTGCGAGCCCGCGAGCACCGCGCTGCGGCGCTCGGTGCAGCTGGCGCCCGACTGTTCCGGCGCCCCGGTCGCCGGCTCGCGGCCCTCGGCGGCACGATCGGTCTCGCGCTGCGCGAACTCGGCCTCACGCGGAGGACCTCGACATGACGCCGGAGCAGATCGGCCTCGTCCGCGACTCGTGGTCAGCGGTCGAGCGCATTGGAGTGCCCGCCGCGGCGCTGTTCTACGCACGGCTGTTCGAGCTGGACCCGTCGCTGCGAGCGCTTTTCAAGGGCGACCTCGGCATCCAGGGCAAACGCCTGCTCGCGATGATCAAGGCGGCGGTCGACGGCCTCGATCGCGTCGATCAGCTGCTGCCGGTCGTCCACGCGCTCGGCCAGCGGCACGGCGGCTATGGCGTCCGCGACGCGCACTACGCGACAGTCGGCACGGCTCTCCTGTGGACGCTCGACCGCGGCCTCGGCAGCGCGTTCAACGTCGACGTTCGCGACGCATGGACGGCCGTCTACGGCACGCTCGCGGCGGCGATGCAGCATGGTGCGCGCAGCGACCGTGCCGCACCAGCGCTCGCTGCGGCCTGAATCCTTCGCACGATCGCTCCCGTTTGGGAGGTGCGCACGACGCAGGCGTTCCCTAAGGTCCCATGGCGGCGTCGGCTTCGGCCGGCGCCGCGCCCTTCATCGCTTCCGGCGACGAAACCATGGGACTGCGAACGCTTTCGGAACGACTCCACCAGGCCCTGCGGCCACTCGTGTGGGCGTTTCCGTTCGTCCAGCAACGGCTGGCGGCGGCGCGCATCGCGCACCGGAGACCCGACGCCTCCACCAGCTGGGCCATGGCCCGCTGACCCACGCCAGCGAGCGGACACCACCGTCCGGAACATGTCCGAAAACGGCCAGTCGCGTACGCGCGCCTGACCATAATCGGCGCATGACATTCGATCCCGATGCCGCCTACAACGCGATCCTCGCGCGCGACGCCCGCTTTGACGGCCGGCTCTTCGTCGGCGTCACATCGACGGGCATCTACTGCCGGCCGATCTGCCGCGTGCGCACGCCGATGAAGAAGAACTGCCGCTTCTTCGCGACCGCCGCGCAGGCCGAGGCCGCCACGTTCCGGCCGTGCATGAAATGCCGGCCCGAGATCGCGCCCGGTCCCGGTCTGCCGTGGACCGTGATGGATGCGTCGCGCACGCTCGCGCGCCAGGCCGCGCTCGGCCTCGACGCCCAGGCCGCGAACGGTGAAGCGCCCGGCGTCGCCGCGCTCGCCGACCGGCTCGGCGTCAGCGAGCGCCACCTGCGCCGCATCTTCCTCGAGGAGCACGGCGTGACGCCGCTGCAGTACCTGCAGACGCGCCGCCTTCATCTCGCGAAGCAGCTCCTGACCGACACCCGACTGCCGGTCGCGCAGGTCGCGCTGACGAGCGGCTTTCGCAGCCTGCGCCGCTTCAACGCGGCCTTCGCCGACAGCTACCGGATGAATCCTGCGCGCCTGCGCAAGGTCGCCTCCGAGTCGAACGCGGCGAGCGACGATCAAGCGCCGGCGGTCACCGTCGTGCTCGCCCACCGGCTGCCGTACGACATGCCGGCGCTGCTGCGCTTCGTCGCCCAGCGCGCAATCCCCGGTGTCGAGACGGTCGACGGCCTGTCGATCCGGCGCAGCGTGCGGGCCGGCACGCTCGGCGCCGAAGCCGGCTGGATCGCGGCAACCTTCGTTCCCGACGCGGCCCGCGTCCGCCTCGAATTCGCGCCCGCATTGACGCCGGCGAGCGGCCGCATCGTCGCGGCAGTCCGGCGCTGGCTCGACCTCGATGCCGCGCCCGACTCGATCGACACGGCGCTTGCCGATCTGCCCGGCGCCCCCGGCCTGCGCCTGCCCGGCAGCATCGACTCGTTCGAGCTCGCGGTCCGCGCGGTCCTCGGCCAGCAGGTCACGGTGGCCGCCGCCCGAACCCTCGCGCGCCGCCTGGTCGCGACGTTCGGCTCGCCGCTCGCGACGCCGTGGCCCGACATCGACCGCACATTTCCGGCGCCAGAAGCTCTCGCCGCCATGGCGCACAGCCAGATAGCCGAGCTCGGCGTCATCAGTGCGCGCGCGCAAGCGATCGTCGCGCTCGCGCAAGCCTGGCCGGAGATCGCCGCCGCACTGCAGCCGCGCAGCGAACCGGACGTGCTGATCGAGCGCCTCTGCCGATTGCCCGGCATCGGGCCGTGGACCGCGCACTACATCGCGATGCGCGTGCTCGGCTGGCCGGACGCCTTTCCGCCGAACGACATCGCCGTGCTGAAGGCGATGCGGCAACTCTTCGGCACCACCTCGTGGCGCGACGTGCTGGCCCGGGCGCAGGCCTGGCAGCCGTGGCGCTCGTACGCGGTGCTGCGCCTCTGGAACTCCCTCGGAGCATCGACGACATGACCACTTCCACCGACATCCTGCGCACCGCCTGCAGCGCGCAGACCGTGATCGCGACACCGCTCGGCCGGCTGCTGCTGGCGCGCACGCCGAGCGGCCTGGCCGGTGCCTGGTTCGAAGGCCAGCGCCACCATCCGCCGCAGTTCGATGCGCCGCACGTCGCCGGCGACCCGCTGTTCGAGCGCGTCGCCGACCAGCTCGAGCGCTATTTCACCGGATCGCTGCAGGCGTTCGACATCCCGTTCGATCTGCAGGGCACCACGTTCCAACGCGCGGTTTGGAAGGCGCTGCTCGAGATCGGCGCCGGCACCACGAAGACCTACGGCGACATCGCGCGCGAGGTCGGCCGGCCGGTCGCGGTGCGCGCGGTCGGCGCCGCGGTTGGCCGCAACCCGGTCTCGATCCTGGTGCCGTGCCACCGCGTGATCGGCAGCGACGGCTCGCTGACCGGATACGCCGGCGGCATCGACCGCAAGGTCGCGCTGCTGCGACTCGAAGCGGTGCGCCTCGGACCGACTGCGCTGCGCATGCGGCGGGCGATCCATTGAGGTCCACCGACGTCGCCGAGCTGTTCAGCCTCGCCGCGCTGTGGGGCGCCTCGTTCCTGCTGATGCGGATGGGTGCCGCCGAGTTCGGCCCGGTCGCGCTTGCCGCGATCCGCGTGACCGGCGCGGCGCTGCTGCTGGTGCCGCTGCTCGCCTGGCGCGGGCAGCTCGCGACGATGCGCCGGCACTGGCGGCCGATCCTCGTCGTCGGGCTGACCAACACCGCGCTGCCGTTCCTCTGCTTCAGCTATGCAGCGCTCTCGATCACCGCCGGCATGTCGTCGATCTTCAACGCGGCCTCGCCATTGTTCGGCGCGTTGATCGCGCGCCTCTGGCTCGGTGACCGGCTGACGCCGGCGCGCATCACCGGCCTCGCGATCGGCTTCGGCGGCGTGCTCGGGATGGCGTGGACCAGCGGCAGCTTCAAGGCCGGCGGCTCGGGCTGGGCCATCCTCGCGTGCCTCGTCGCGACGCTCAGCTACGGTTTTTCGCCGAACTACACGAAGCGCCGCCTGCAAGGCGTCGCGCCGCTCGCGATCGCGGCGGGCAGCCAGGTCGCCGCCACGCTGATGCTGATCGTGCCGGCGATCCTGTGGTGGCCGGCACAGAGCCCGACGCCAGCCGACTGGCTGAGCGCCGCAGTCCTCGCCTTCGCCTGCACCGGCTTCGCGTACATCCTCTACTTCCGGCTGATCGCGAACGTCGGCCCGTCGAACGCGATCGCGGTCACGTTCCTGATCCCGGCGTTCGCGGTGGTCTGGGGCTGGATGATTCTGAGCGAGCACGTCACGCTCGCGATGGTCATCGGCTGCGTGGTGATCCTGCTCGGCACCGCACTGGCGACCGGCCTGCTGAAGCCGACAGTGCGCGCCCCGGCGACATCCGGCTAGGCGATTCGATCCGGGTCGGCCTCCACGTCCGCGACGGTGCGATTCGTAACGATCGTGACCATATGATCGTGCTCGTGCCGCCCCAGCGTGCCGCAGACCAGGAGCCGATCGATGACCGAGCCGAGCCGAGCCGCCCCGTATCGCCGCGAACGCCGCGAGCGCGTCCATGTCTTCGACGCGACGAAGCTGCCGTGGCTCGACACGCCGAATCCCGGTCTGCGCCTGAAGCCGATCCACCTCGACGACGCGCGCGGCGAGTTCCTCGGCCTGATCGCGTTCGATCCGTTCACGCGCAGCGGGCTGCACCAGCACCAGGGCATTGCGACCAGCTTCATCCTCGAAGGCGGCCTCAGCGACTACCTCGGACCGGTCAACCAGCACGAGGTCGGCATCAACTACCGCGGCTCGACCCACGACGCGATGGCCTACGTGCCGACGGTGCTGGTCTCGAAGCTCGAAGGGCCGGTGACCTACCCGGTCGATGCCGGCGTCCTGAGCGGCATCCACGCCGGCTCGCGCCACGAGAACTTCCGCAACCCGGCGCCCGATGTGCCGCCGGAAGTCAATGTCGTCATCGATGCGCTGCCGCGACTCGAGACCGGCGTCGCCGGCCTGCGCCGCCAGGACATCTACGACTATGCGCACACGATCGACGTGCGGCGCCTGGCGCAGTGGCACCTGCGCCCCGAGACCGAGGTGCCGGCCTGGCAGGCGAGCGACTGGGTCGAGCTGTGGATCCGCGGCGGCGAGATCGCCGTCAACGGCGAAGCGGCGCATGCGAACTGCTTCGTCGTGATCGAGCCGGGCGCGACGGTTCGCATCG
>JBDSAB010000521.1:0-2565 GCA_039922395.1 Caldimonas sp. | reverse complement strand
TGAGCAGGCGCACCTTCGCGGCGTCGATGTCGAGGCAGACGACGTCGTTGCCCATCTCGGCAAGGCAGGCGCCGGTCACCAGACCGACATAGCCCGTGCCGGTGATCGTGATCTTCATGGCTTCACGCTGCGGGCAGGGCGACGCGCTAGGACCGCCGTCGTGGCGTCCGAGCGCTCACTCGTTGTAGTCATAAGCCTGAAACCCTGCGCTCTTGACCAGACTGTCGCGCTGCGCCGAGGTGTAGTCGGCCTCCACCATTTCCTCCACCAATGCCGAGAACGGAATGCGTGGCGCCCAGCCCAGCTTCGCCTTCGCCTTGCTCGCGTCGCCGAGCAGCGACTCGACCTCGGTCGGCCTGAAGTAGCGGGGGTCGACGCGGACCACCACATCACCCGGCTTGCATTGCGCACGATCGCCCGAGACGGCGGCGACCCGGCCGATCTCGGCGGTGCCGTCGCCGCTGAACTCGAGCGCGATGCCGAGCTGTCGGGCGGCCAGCTCGACGAACTGCCGCACGCTGTACTGCACGCCGGTCGCGATGACGAAGTCTTCCGGCTTGTCCTGCTGCAGCATCAGCCACTGCATCTCGACATAGTCCTTGGCGTGACCCCAGTCACGCAGGGCCGACAGGTTGCCGAGGTAAAGGCAGTCCTGCAAACCGAGCGCGATGCGTGCCATCGCGCGCGTGACTTTCCGGGTCACGAAGGTCTCGCCCCGCAACGGGCTCTCGTGGTTGAACAGGATCCCGTTGCACGCGTACAGGCCGTAGGCCTCGCGGTAGTTGACGGTGATCCAGTAGGCGTAGAGCTTGGCGACGGCGTAGGGACTGCGCGGGTAGAACGGCGTCGTTTCCTTCTGCGGCGTCTCCTGCACGAGCCCGTACAGCTCGGAGGTGCTGGCCTGATAGAACCGTGTCTTCTTCCCGAGACCGAGGATCCGGATCGCCTCCAGGATGCGAAGGGTGCCGATGCCGTCGGCATTCGCCGTGTACTCCGGCGTCTCGAAGCTCACCGCGACGTGGCTCATCGCCGCGAGGTTGTAGATCTCGTCCGGCTGCACCTGCTGGATGATGCGGATCAGATTCGTCGAATCCGTCAGATCACCGTAGTGCAGCGTGAAGCGCTGGTGATCGACATGCGGGTCCTGATACAGGTGGTCGATCCGGTCGGTGTTGAACAGCGACGACCGCCGCTTGATGCCGTGAACCTCGTAGCCTTTGGACAGCAGCAGCTCCGACAGGTAGGCACCGTCCTGGCCAGTCACACCGGTGATGAGGGCGACCTTGTCGTTGTTCGAGCTCATGTCGCCACGTGTTCGACGGATGGCGACGCGCTTGCCGCGGCGTGCCGGAACGGCGCGCTTTCGTAGGCGCGCTCGATGCCGTCGCGCAGCGACGTGCGCGCTTGCCAGCCGAGCGCCGCAACGCGGCTCACGTCCAGGAGCTTCCGCGGCGTACCGTCCGGCTTGCTGCGGTCGTAGATGATCGCGCCGTGGTAGCCGACGACCGCCATCACCGTCTCGGCCAGCTCACGGATCGTCACGTCGCTTCCGGTGCCGATGTTCAGGAGCGGCGCGTCGGCATCCTTCTCCATCAGGTGCACGCACGCATCCGCCAGGTCGTCGACATACAGAAACTCGCGGCGCGGCGTTCCGCTGCCCCAGACAACGAACTCCGCATCGCCGCGCAGCTTCGCCTCGTGCGCCTTGCGGATCAGCGCCGGCAGCACGTGGCTGGTCGCGAGGTCGTAGTTGTCGTTCGGGCCGTACAGGTTCGTCGGCATTGCACTGACGTAGCGCCGGCCGTACTGGCGGTTGTAGCTCTCGCACAGCTTGATCCCGGCGATCTTCGCCACCGCATACGGCTCGTTCGTGGGCTCGAGTGGTCCGGTCAGCAGGTACTCCTCCTTGATCGGCTGCGGGCAATCGCGCGGGTAGATGCAGCTCGACCCGAGAAACATCAGCCGCTCGACGCCGGCCAGGTGAGCGCCGTGGATCAGGTTCGCCTCGATCTGGAGGTTCTGATAGAGGAAGTCGGCTCGGAAGGTGTCGTTCGCGTGGATGCCGCCCACCTTGGCAGCGGCGATGAAGATGTAGTCGGGGCGCTCGTTTTCGAGAAACGCCTGGACCGCGCGTTGATCGAGCAGATCGAGCTCCATGCGCGCGCGGGTGACGACGCCGTCATAGCCGCCCGCCGCCAGCCGTCGGCAGATCGCGGAGCCCACCATGCCCCGGTGGCCGGCGACGAAGATCGAGGATTTCTTGTCCATGGCTCTCTTTCGTCGCAATCAGGAGCCGACTTCGCTATTCAGCGGCGTCCGGGCCGCCAGCTCGGCGCGCAGCGCGGCGATCTGCGCATGCAACTGGTCGTATTCCCGCTCTTTCCGCGCCAAGAACGAATGCGTCAACTTCAAGCGCTGGTGTACGCCGTTCGGCGTCAGCACATACAAATAGCGCGACTTGTGCTCGCTGCGGTTGAAGTTCTGCGCCTTGACCCAACCTTTATCGAGTAGCGCCCTCAATAGATAGTGCGCCTTACCCAGGCTCACGCCGAGCGCGTTCGACAT
>JBDSAB010000520.1:0-3563 GCA_039922395.1 Caldimonas sp. | reverse complement strand
CGGTGGAACATGGACCATTGCGTCTTGCTAAATGGGGGAACATCAGTAACTGGCGCTGTTGAATTGCTCGTCTTCCACGATGGGGACCGTTACAGCGCGAGCGTGCAACCCGTGGCACTGAAGGTCGCCTCGCGCGCCGGCGAGGAAGTGATCAACGAGCCGTTCTCGACCTCGACGCCGCTCACGCCGTGGCTCCCACCCTAAGGCGACCACCATCCTGGACCGGCTGAGGGATTGCAAGCGGCAGAGGTCTAGCCCAAGTGGCCAATGGACACGCTCAGTCTTTTTAGCCTAGACAAAGCAACGGATGGGTACTCCGTGGCTCGACGGTCGATCGGTGAACTGGCAGTCCCGTCCAAGGGACTAAGCCGCTCGCGCGGCAACGCTTCGTCGTTGCGTACGACTGGTTTGGTGCCATCGACTTAGCAGCAATGAGATAGGCCTTCTCGACGGTGTCGCTTGTGGTGCCTTTGGAAGCGCAGGCCTCGATAGCGGACAACAGGTGCTCGGCGATCAGCCAGCGCCGCTCGCGGACGGCTTGCTCGTAGACGGCCAGTAGATGTTGGTCTAGAGAGACGGCTTTCATACCAGCTCTCTAGCGACTACTGCGGCGAAGGCGCCCGCACACAGTCAATACCCCGATGCCCGGTGTTGCGACGCGGATCATGGGCGCCATAGCAGCGAGGGCCACAGCCTTCGACCATTGGCATCTCATCCGCTATCCCCAAGTCGTCAGCTCGTCATCCGCTCACGCGAGGGACGACAAATGCAAACCACGCGCCCACGAGGTAAGTCGCGATGCTCAGCCCGTACAGAGTGCGCGAGACCTTTCTGGTCTTGAGGCATGCGCTGCGCAATACAGGGTCCGTCGGGCACGGCGCGGTCCGGTTGCGCCACTGCAAAGTGCCACTGAAGACAAGCATCATGCCGGCAAAGACGAACAGAGCGGTCTTGTGCTCGCTGCTCCATACCAGCTGCGGGAACACCGTCACGAGCGACGCCAGAGCGGCGCCGGCGCCGAGCGCCACCAGCAAAGCCGGAATCGCGCAGCAGATCAACGTGCTGGAGCTCGCGAGCAGACTTGCTAGCGACGTCCAAAGCCCTGACCGGGGTGCGTCAAGGCCCGCGGCACTCACTTCTTCGTCTTCAGCGAGGCCTTGATGTCCGCCAGCGGCTGCGACAGCGTCTCGAGCTTGACCACCTTGTAGCCGGCATTAGTGATCTCGGCAGTGATCTTCTTGTCATCGAGCGTCTGGCCGTCCTTGGCCTGGACGGCAACGACCTTGTGGTCCAGGTCGACGAACACTGACTGGGTGGCCGACATCTTGGAGATGCGCTTTTCGATGTTGTGCGCACAGGCTTCGCAGTACATGCCGTTGACCGTCGCCTTGATGGTCGTGACGGCAAGCGTAGGGGTCACGGCAGCTGCAAGGGCGACGGCCGCCAATGATGCGTGGATGGTTTTCATGGTGTGCCTTTCAAGAAGGGGTGTGGCGAAGACTCCGTCCGGGAAGCGGTCAGGATTCAGTTTGACACGGCCTCAACTTCGTTCGCTGGAAGTTCCGCGCTCCGAGCGCAACAGCTGACCGACTGTTGCATCGGCGGACACTTCGTCGATCCGAACGAGCAGAAAACACAGCAGTCGCCCCGCAGCGGGCGCAGAAGGGTCCGGCAGGACTCGCATTCGTAGAAGAACTGGCAGGCGTCGGTCGGCATCGTCTCGCACTTGGCGTGCCCGCAGCTCGGGCACGTCAATACGCAATGCAGCACAGTGTGGGCGTTCATGGGTCAGGCAGCCAACGAGGGCACGAAGAAGAAGTAGGCATTGAGCATGTACAAGCCCATGACGATGAGGGCGACCCCACCCACGATGTCGAAGGTGCGCTGGTAGCGCGCCAGCGGACGAAGCTTTTCCAGGCCACCCACGGCGCCGGCACCCATCGCGATTGGCACGGCGCGGCCGAGCGCGAAGGCGAGCAGCAGCGAGGCACCCCAGAGCGGCGATCCGATGCCGGCGACCACGCCCAGCAGGACGATCAGCGCCGGCGTGCATACCGGGCAGATCGCGATTGCGAAAGGAACGCCCAAGGCAAACGCACCCCACGAGCCGGTCGCGCGCCTGACCCGAAACGACAAGTCCTTCAACGGCATGCGGATCCAGCCCGGCCAGAGCAGTCCCATCAGAATCAGCCAAGGCCCGAGCACCACGCCCCAGTAGCGTCCGAGCACCGCCTCGACACCCTTGCCACCGAAGCCGGCAACGGCGCCTAACAGCACGTGCGTGACCACCATGCCGGCGATGAACATGCCGCCGAAGACGAATGCCTGGCGCGGCTCTCGGGCCTTAGTGACGTATGCCAGCGACACGGGTATCGCCGCCAGTGCAACCGGGTTGAAGCTGAAGAAGAAGCCGGTCAGGAAGCTGACCACCAGTGCCGCCGCGCCAGCGTGCTGCACGGCCTGCTGGAAGCTGTCGGTGTCCATTTCAAGCCGCTGCCGCAAGCCGCTCGCGCATGGCGGCTCGCAGCGCATCGGGGGTCGGCAATGACGAGAACGCGAGCTCGCCGTCGATTGCGACCGCTGGCGGCTTGAGGACGCCGAGCTCCACGGCGTAGTCGAGTGCCTGCACGATGTCGAGCTCTTTCCATTCGACGTTCGGATCGGCCTGCCGAGCTGCAGCCTGCAAGCTCGGCAGCTGGCCAAGACATTTGGCGCAGCCGGTGGCGTGCAGGACTTCGACTTTCATGATGCCGACTTTTCCGAAGCGCCTGATAGCGAAGCCAGAATCGAACAGTCTTCGGCGGGTCGAGTGTCGTTGCTGCACTCGGCGATGAGCTGATCGAGTCCGAGGGACATGGCCTTCATGGCCTTGATCCGCGCCTCGAGTTCCAGCTTCTTTTCGATCACCTTGCTGCGAACGTCGTTGCAGCAGGAGGAGGCCTCATCGCGCAGCTGCAGCAGCGCCTGGATTTCGGGTAGCGTGAATCCGCACTGCTGGGCCTGCTTGATGAAGCGCAGCCGCTGCACCGCTTCCTGGCCGTAGAGCCGGTAGCCGCTCTCGGCTCTGCGCGGGACCTGCATCAGGCCCTCGCGCTCGTAAAAGCGCACGGCGTTGGCTGAGACGTCGGCGAGGGCCGCGAGCTTGCCCACGGTCAGACCCGCGGGAGAGGATGCTGTTGAAGCCATGACTCAGCATAAACCTTCGCTCTAAGGCGAAGGTCAAGTGCGGCCATTAAGAGCGGCGCACCAGCAGCAGGCGTAGTGGATCGTCAGAGATGGCGCGCTGCCGTACCAGACGGCGCTGCGTGATCAGCTCGGGGCGGCGACGCTCGTGTCGCTTGGTGCCTACTTCAGCGTTTGCAACTTCTTGGTGACTACGTCGCGGTCGCCTCGGCGAGGACCGCGAGATGAGATGCCCGGAAGCCGCCCTTCGCCAGCGGCAGGAACTGGCCGCCTCGCGACGCTCGAAGCTCGGACTCCTACGTCTGCTCATAACCAGTGGACTAAGCCGCTCGCGCGGCAACGCTTCGTCGTTGCGTAGCCGAGTGCTCGGGAGAGTCGTC
>JBDSAB010000519.1:0-14331 GCA_039922395.1 Caldimonas sp. | reverse complement strand
TCCTGCGGCAGGCCAAGGTAGCTGATGCCGACCTCGTGCGCGTTGCCCGGCGGCGCGTCGGTGCGCGCGACCAGGTCGAAGCGGTCACCGGCTTTCAGTTGCACGCGGCCGCCGGTGAAGCATTCGATCCGCAGCTTCGGTCCCGGCAGGTCGGCGAGGATGCCGACCTCGACGCCGACGCGCTCGGCTGCCGCGCGAACGGCCTGCGCACGCGCAAGCTGCGACGAGGGATCGCCATGCGAGAAATTCAGACGCACCACATCGACCCCGGCACGCAGCAGCGCGTCCAGCATCCCCGGGGCATCGGTCGCAGGCCCCAGCGTGGCGAGGATCTTGGTGCGACGGCGGTGGACGGTCATGGCAAGCTGTCTCCTCGCCCCACGCTAGCACAGCCGCGCAGCCCGACCATGACCGACGTCCCACGCATCGACATCGCCGCCGTACTGGCCGCACTGCCGGCATTCCCGCAACTGCAGGGCAAGCGCGCGCGCCTGCGCGGTCCGCGCGCGGACGACGCCGGGGCGTTGTTTGCGCTGTTCGCCGATCCGGAGGTGATGCGCTACTGGAGCCGGCCACCGATGACCGACCGCATCGAGGCCGAGGGCCTGATCGCCGAGATCAACGAGGCCTTCGTGCAGCGCACGATGCTCAACTGGATGCTGACGACGCGCGACGACGACGCGGTGATCGGCACCTGCACGCTGTTTCGCTTCGAGCCGCGCCATCGCCACGCCGAGATCGGGTACGCACTGCGCTCCGACCACTGGGGCCGTGGCCTCGCAGGGGAAGCGGTGACGCTGGCGCTGGAGTGGGGGTTCCGCACGCTCGCGCTGCATCGGGTCGAGGCCGATATCGACCCGCACAACGAAGGCTCACGGCTATTGCTGCAGCGTCTCGGCTTCGCCAGCGAGGGGCTGCTGCGGCAGCGCTATTTCATCGACGACGTGGTCAGCGATACGGAGCTGTTCGGGCTGTTGGCAAACGACTGGCGCGCGCGTCAACGGTAGGAGCGGCTTCAGGCGCGAGCCTTCAACGCCGCCACAGCCGGCAATTCCTTGCCTTCGAGGAACTCCAGAAACGCGCCGCCGCCAGTGGAGATGTACGACAGGTCACCGGCGATGCCGTACTTGTCGACCGCGGCCAGGGTGTCGCCACCGCCGGCGATCGAATACGCATCCGACGCGGCGATCGCACGCGCCAGCGTCTCGGTGCCATGGCCGAAGGCGTCGAACTCGAACACGCCGACCGGGCCGTTCCAGACCACGGTGCCGGCCTCGGCGATCAGTTTCGCGAACCCGGCAGCGGTGTCGGGGCCGACGTCGAGGATCAGGTCATCGGCTTCGACGCGGTCAGCGGCCTTGACCTGCGCGACCGCATCGGCCTTGAACTCCTTCGCGGTCACGACGTCCGTCGGCACCGGGACCGCCGCGCCCCGCTGGCGCATCGCTGCAATCACGGCGCGAGCCTCGTCGAGGAGTGCGGGTTCTGCCAGGCTCTTGCCGATCGGCAGGCCGGCGGCCAGCATGAACGTGTTCGCGATGCCGCCACCGACGATCAGGCGATCGACGTTCTTCGCGAGGCTTTGCAGGATGCTGAGCTTGGTCGAGACCTTGCTGCCGGCGACGATCGCGACGAGAGGCCGCTTCGGGTTCGCAAGCGCCTTTCCGATCGCATCGATCTCGGCCGCCAGCAGCGGGCCGGCGCAGGCGATCGGCGCGTACTCGGCGATGCCGTAGGTCGACGCTTCGGCGCGGTGGGCGGTGCCAAACGCGTCGTGCACGAAGATGTCGCAGAGCGCCGCCAGCTTGCGGGCCAGCGCAGGGTCGTTCTTCTTTTCGCCCTTGTTGAGCCGGCAATTCTCGAGCAGCACGAACTGGCCCGGCGCGACGTCGACCCCGTCGACCCAGTCGGCGAGCAGCGGCACGTCCCGGCCGAGCAGCTCGCCGAGCCGGCGCGCGACCGGCGCGAGCGAGTCTTCGGGCTTGAACTGGCCCTCGATGGGACGCCCGAGATGCGAGGTGACCATCACAGCAGCGCCAGCGTCGAGCGCCATCTGGATGCACGGGATCGAGGCCCGGATCCGCGTGTCTTCGGTCACCTGCCCGTTGGCATCGAGCGGCACATTGAGATCGGCCCGAATGAAGATGCGGCGACCGGCAACGCGGCCGGTCGCCACCAAGTCGGAAAAACGCAGGACGTTCATGCGCGCGGCAAAAAGTCCGATGGTAAGTGACAGGGTCCGGCGACGGGTCTCCTGCCGCGTCCGCAGGGATTCGACCTCAAGAATTGCCTGCTCGCGGCCGGTCTATTCCTTGGCGGGACGCTCGGGCGAGGCAGTATCGCGTCCGACACCAAGCTGAGCCGCGAGCTGCGGCGCAACCGGTTCGATCTTGTTCTCGCGCATGTAGTCGTTCATGTCGCGCCAGCCCGCAAAGATCGCGGAGCGGTCGGCCTTGCGATAGATCGCGTAGCAGTCCTCGATCGCGCGGGCGGCATGGCGGCAAGCGCCGCCGATCGCACGCCCATCGGCCTGGCGCGCCGCCGTGATCTTCTCGGCCGACTCGATGCCGAGCGCATCACAGCCGGCCAGCAGCACGGCGATGGAGGTAGCGAGGAGGACGGCGAAGCGGCGCATGGCAGTGAATCAATGGCTGCCGTCGATATCGGCGCCCTCTCCGCCGACTTGAATCGTGAAATCAGTCGTTCGTCAGCGCGCACCCGCGGTGGCCATCGCCAACAACCGCTCAACCCGTTCCTCGGTCGCCGGGTGGGTCGAGAAGAGCCTCCGGAGCCCGCCGCCGGACAGCGGGTTGATGATCATCATCTGCGCGGTCGCCGGGTTGCGCTCGGCTGCCTCCATCGGCACGCCCTGGGCGTAGCGGTGGATCTTCTCGAGCGCCGACGCGAGCGCGCGCGGTTCGCCGGAAATCTCGGCACCGCCGCGATCGGCCTCGAATTCGCGGGCCCGGCTGATCGCCATCTGGATCAGACCGGCGGCGATCGGCGCCAGGATCGCGACGGCAATCCCGGCGATCGGATTGGAAGGACGGCCTTCGCTGTCGCGCCCGCCGAAGAACATCGCGAAATTGGCGAGCATCGAGATCGCACCCGCCATCGTTGCGCTGACAGTGCTGATCAGGATGTCGCGATGGCGGACGTGCGCCAGCTCGTGCGCCATCACGCCGCGCAGCTCGCGTTCGGTCAGCACCCGCATGATGCCGGTGGTGGCGGCGACCGCGGCGTGTTCCGGGTTGCGACCGGTCGCAAACGCATTCGGCGCGTCCTCCTCGATGAGGTAGACGCGGGGCATCGGCAGCGAGGCGCGCTGCGCCAATTCCTGGATCATTCGATAGAACTGCGGCGCCGAGGTTTCGTCAACCTCCTGCGCGTTGTACATCTTCAGAACCATCTTGTCGGAAAACCAGTAGCTGAAGAAATTCATGCCGAGCGCGACGATCAGCGCCAGCATCATTCCTTGCCGCCCGCCGAGCAGAGAACCGATCGCCATGAACAGCGCCGTGATGGCGGCCATCAGGACGGCGGTTTTCAGCATATTGAACATTGCATCCCTTCCATGACGCGAGGCAGTGGTGCGCCCCAGCCTCCCTCAGATGAGGTCGGAGCCCGACAGTTCAAATCGGCGACGCGAATCGGGCTCCGACTGCCAGCGGGGTCCGTTGCAGGAACTCCTTCGCTGACAGCCGGCGCCCCCCGGCCCGCTGCAGTTGCGTCAATTCGAGCACATCGGTGCCACAGGCGACACCGATCCCCTCGTCCCCGACACGGGTCACCTCGCCGGGACTTCCGCTGGCGGACAAGACGCGCCCACGCCAGCACTTGACCGCTTCTCCGTCGAGCAGCGCGATGCAGCCGGGAAACGGGTCGAACGCGCGCAGGCGTCGCTCGAGGGTCGTCGCGGGCAGGGTCCAATCGATGGCTGCTTCGTTCTTGGCGACCTTGTGGGCGTAGGTCACCCGGAGCGCCGGCTGAGGAGTCGGTGGCAACGGGACGCCTCGCGCCAGATCGCCCAACACGCCGACGATCGCGACCCCTCCCAGCGCGGCCAATCGATCCTGCAAGGTGGCCGTGCTGTCGTCCGGGCGGATCGGCAGGGCGTCAGTCCGCAGCACCGGACCGGTGTCGAGGCCTTCGTCCATCTGCATGATCGTGATCCCGGTCTCGAGATCACCGGCCTCGATGGCCCGGTGGATCGGTGCCGCGCCGCGCCAGCGCGGCAGCAACGAGGCGTGAATGTTGATGCAGCCGAAGCGCGGGAGCGACAGCACCCACGCGGGCAGCAGCAGACCGTACGCCGCGACCACCAGCACATCCACCTGGGCGGCCTGCAACGAGGCACGCGCTTGCTCGGCATCGTCGGCGTACCGACCGTCGAGGCGCAGGCTGCGGGGCTGGTCGACCGGAACGCCGTGCTCGAGCGCCCAAACCTTGACCGGGGAGGCCTGCAGACGCATTCCCCGCCCGGCCGGCCGATCGAGCTGGGTCAGCACCAACGGAATCTCGAGGCCGGCCGCATGCAGCTGCGACAACGCGGCGCGCGCGAAATCAGGCGTTCCGGCGAACGCAACCCTCATGCGTCACAGGCGCCGAAGGTCTCGTCCCGTTTAGACCTTGGCCTCATCGCGCGTCTTCATGTCGTCGCGGGACTTCTTCAGCATCTTGGTCCGGATGCGGTTTCGCTTCAACGGGCTGAGGTACTCGACGAACACCTTCCCCATCAAGTGATCCATCTCATGCTGGATGCACACCGCCAGCAGGCCGTCGGCCTCGAGGTCGTAGGTTGCGCCGGCGCGGTTCAGCGCTCGCACCGTGACGCGCGCATGCCGAGGGACCTTGTCATAAATCTCGGGCACCGACAGGCACCCCTCATCGCCCAGGATCATCTCGTCGCTGCGCGCCACGAGTTCGGGATTGATCAGCACATGCGGCTGGTCTCTTGCATCCGAAGTGTCGATCACGATCACGCGACGATGCACATCGACCTGGGTCGCGGCAAGACCGACGCCCTCGGCGGCATACATGCTCTCGAGCATGTCATCGACCAGTTGACGCACCGTCTCGTCCACGTTCTCCACCGGACGAGCCACCGTGTGCAGACGCGGGTCGGGGTAGCGGAGGATGTTGAGCTTGGCCATTTGTATCGAATCGATTCCGTGACGGCAGGGGTCCAGCTGCTGGTGCGACACGCAGGACTCGAGAGGCTGTGACAGGCCTCACACACTGCGCCGACAGCAGCTCACTTTCGTTGCGATATCAATGCTTTAGGGGCAGAATCTGTGAAACAGAATGAGGATTTTCGCTGAACGGAAGCCATCGGGCTGCGCCGGCGAAGAAACCCCCACCGCACGGCCGACCGCCGAGGCAGCACATCGGGATGTTCCCACAATGACTCGACGCACTCGCATCGCCTTCAACGCTCTTCAGAGCTCCTCGGTGGCGTGGACGGCCGCATTGCTCGGCGCCGCGCTCGGCGCCGGCACCAGCGCCGCGGCTACCTATCCGATCACCGCCGAGCAGCGCAGCACCGCGCAACGGACTGCCCAGACTGGCGTCGCCTTGTCCGAACTGCTGCCGAACGCGCCGGACTCCTACACCATCAAGCCGCATGACACGCTCTGGGGCATCTCGGGGCTGTACCTGAAGAGCCCATGGCGCTGGCCGGAGCTGTGGGGCATGAACCTCGAGCAGATCCGCAACCCCCACCTTATCTACCCGGGGCAGGTCCTCTTTCTCGACAAGACCAACGGGCGCGCACGCCTTCGCATGGGTCAGCCGGGCGCTGACAGCACGGTGCTTCGGCTCTCGCCGCGCGTCCGTTCGACCGTGCCGGCGACCGATGGCATCGCTTCGATTCCGTTTCATCTGATCGAGCCGTTCCTGAACGAGGCGGTGATCTTCGAGACCAACCAGCTCGCCAGCGCACCGCGCATCGTCGCAGCCCAGGAAGGCAGCGTGCTGCTGTCGAGAGGCAGCACCGCGTACGTGCGCGGCGACCTCGGCAGTGACCGCGAGTTCCGCATCTTCCGCGAGCCTCGGCCGCTGAAGGATCCGACGACCGCTGAAATTCTCGGCTACGAGGCATCCTACGTCGGTGCCGCGGAGTACGTCCGCGAAGGCGAAACCCGCGCCGGGGCCGACGGAAAGACCGAAGTCATTCCCGCGACGTTCGTGCTGACCAGCATTCGCCAGGAAGCGGGCATCGGCGACCGGCTGAACCCGGTCCCCGCACGCGAGTATTCGAACTACGCACCGCACGCGCCGCAAGCGCCGCTGTCCGGACAGATCGTCTCGATCTACGGCGAAGCGCTGACTGCCGGGCAGAACCAGATCGTTGCGCTGAACCGCGGTGCACGCGACGGCATGGAGCGCGGCCATGTGCTCGCCCTGTGGCGTGACGGCGTCCGGGCGATCGACAAGACCGATTCGGCACGCACGCTGATGAAGCTGCCAGACGAACGCCACGGCATGCTGTTCGTCTTCCGGGTGTTCGATCGCATGTCGTATGCGCTGATCCTCTCGGTGAAAGATCCCGTCAAGGCGGGCGATCGGTTCACCCAGCCGTAGCGCTTCGTCAGGGCGCGGCGTGCTCGACCG
Organism: Caldimonas sp.; assembly: GCA_039922395.1. Taxonomy (GTDB): domain Bacteria; phylum Pseudomonadota; class Gammaproteobacteria; order Burkholderiales; family Burkholderiaceae_C; genus Schlegelella_A. Next base: position 7,719 of record JBDSAB010000519.1, on the reverse strand, counting down.
CGACGACATCGGGGCCTGGGTCCGGCTCCTCGCGACACCCGGCATCGGCCGGGACTCCGCCCGCCGACTGCTCGCTGCCTTTGGATCCGCAAACGCGATCTTTGCCGCTTCGGGCGCCTCCCTGAGAGAAGTCGTCAGCGCTGCTGCCGCGACGGCTCTCGGTGAGCAGGCGAGCGAAGGCGAAGATCAAGTGGCGCGTGCGCTGGCGTGGCTCGATGAGGCGTCACCCGAAGTGCGGAGCATCGTGACGCTCGGCGATGCCCGATATCCACCCTCATTGCTCGAAACCGCGGACCCGCCCCTTCTTCTCTACACCCAGGGGCGATGCGATCTGCTGCATGCCAAAGCCATCGCCGTGGTGGGCAGCCGCAATCCGACGCGGCAAGGGACCGAGAATGCGCGCGCGTTCTCGAACCACCTGAGCCAGGCCGGCTGGACGATCGTCTCGGGACTGGCACTCGGCATCGACGCCGCTGCGCATACAGGCGGTCTGGACGGTCCTGGCAGCACCATTGCCGTGGTCGGCACCGGCCTCGACAGCATCTACCCGAAGCAGAACCGGGAGCTCGCATATCGCATCGCAGCCGAAGGCCTCATCGTCAGCGAGTTCCCGCTGGGTACCTCGCCGCGATCCGAGAACTTCCCGATCCGCAACCGAATCATCGCTGGCATGTCGAGCGGCACCCTGGTCGTCGAAGCTGCGCTTCAGTCGGGCTCCCTGATCACCGCACGCCTGGCCTTGGAAGCGGGACGCGATGTGTTCGCCATTCCGGGATCGATCCATTCGCCCCAGGCGCGCGGCTGCCACGCACTGATCAAGCAGGGTGCGAAGTTGGTCGACCGGGCCGAAGACGTTCTCGAAGAGTTGACCTCGAGCACGGTCATGGTCGACCGCAGCAGCAAGGTCCTCGATTCCCGGAGCGAACTTGGCCCGCGAGATGTGATTCTCGAGGCGCTCGGTTTCGATCCGGCCTCGCTCGATACGCTGATCGCCCGAACCGGCTGGGCCGCTGCCGAACTGCAGGCGCATCTGCTCGACCTCGAGCTTGCCGGTCGTGTGGTCCGCCTTCCCGGGCAGCTGTTTCAGCGCGTGGCGCACGGGTAGCGAAGCGCCTTGCCGCTCGCACATTCGGTCGCCATTTCAGGCGGCTGGGTTTGGGACCCTGCGGTATAGTGAATCATGTTCGATGTGCTCGTGTACCTGTACGAAAACTACTGGCGACCCGATGCGTGTCCCGAGCATGACCAACTGACGCGCAAGCTGTCATCGGTGGGCTTCGAGTCGGAGGAAATCGAGGAGGCGTTGTCCTGGCTCGATGGCGTCGCGGTGGCCGCCCAGTCGTACGTCGGCCACCAAACCGCGGAGAGCCTGCGCGTCTATTCAGGCGCCGAACTCGAACACCTCGGCGAATCCTCGGTCGGCTTCATCAGCTTCCTCGAATCGGCCGGCGTCCTGCCACCGCCGATGCGCGAAATGGTGATCGATCGAGCCAGCGCGATCCCTGGCGGTCCGCTCGACGTCGAAGACCTGAAGATCATCGTGCTGATGGTGTTCTGGAGCCTCGGCGAGGAGCCTGATGCCCTGATCCTCGACGAGCTGTTCGTCGACGAGGAAGACCGCCTGATTCATTGACGGCGGGCGCTGACCGCGCGCCTTCTCGAGTGTCCCGGAGTGAAGCCCGTCTGTTCAGTTGAACAGACGACTCGGATCGACATCGAGCTTGGCCATCGCGCTTCGCGTGGCACGCGTGGTCAGCGACTCTTCATGTGCCGGCACCAGCAATCCGGCCTGCAGGAAGGCGGCGAGCCGGTGCTGCTGGAACAGCACGCCGCGGCCCTGTGGCGAGACGAAGAGCGTGAGCCGACGCCGCATCCCCTGCCAAGCCAGCTGGACCGCCTCGTTGCGATTCCGATAGTCGAGCATGTACCAGCTGCCGACTTGCAACTCGCGCGCCCACGCCAGCATCGCCGCGGTCGGCATCGAGCCGCCCTCGCCGACCACTTCGAGCTCCGAGCTCTCATGCCCTGAAAGGTCGAGCACCATCGACTCGTCGATTTCGACGTTCTCACTCTCCGGCAGCATCTCCTCGAGCGTTTCGAGGCGGCCCATCAACTCTTCGAGTCGGTCCTGCGAAATGGCCGCGGCTTTCGCCGTGAACGCCGCCGCCAGCGAGTTGTTGAGACTCTGCACATGCTCTTCCTGCTTCTGCTGCGGAAGACCGGCGGCGTCCATGCCGTCGCGCAGTGTCTTCAACAGCGGCGGCAGGCGCCGGATCACATCGGCACGCTCGGTCCGCGAGACCTTCGCGCTGGCCGACCAGATGAGGTCAGCGGCGGCGCGCTTCATCTCCATCGTCTTCTCGCCTTGCGGACCATCCTTCACGGCCGTCGTCGCCAGAACGTCGGCCCAGACCTGGAACAGGAACTCGCGCACGCCTTCCTGAACCGGCACCTCGTTCAGCATCTTGCGCAGCTCGATGGTGTACTGAATCGCCATCGTTTCGCGCTGTTCGACTTGATGGGCCAGCGAAACGCCCTTGCGCGATGCTTCGTTCTCGTTGCGGAAGTAATGCTCGAGAAACTTCTCGAACTCCGCCAGCACGGTCTGGAACACGCGCCGACCGGTATCGGGATAGGCCTCCACCACCTGGACGACCCGTTTGATCTCCTTTTCGAGCACATCACCAACGGCGCGCGTCGACGTGTCGAAGCCCATCACGCAAGCGCCCATGCGATCGATCAGACGTCGCGCCGGATGATCGACGGTCGCGAAGAAATCAGGCTCCGACACCGCGACCCGAAGCACCGGCATCTGCAGACGTGCGAACCAGACGCGGACCGTCGCGGGAATGGCATCTTCGGTCAGGATGCTCTGGAACAGCAGGGCAACGATTTCGATGGTCGCCCGTTCGACCGGTGTCGCCGCAGCCTGCTTCAGCGCCTGCTTGCGCTGCGCGAGTTCCTCGAGAAGCTGTGGGGTGCTGACCGGCGCTGCACCGCCGCTGCTCGACACCGTCAGGCGACGCGCAATGCCCTGCTGCGCCTGGCCGATGGCCGCGCTCAGGCCGGCCGATGCCGGCGGTGGCTGTCGCGAGGTATCGCTGAAGCCGGGAAGATGACGACCCACGAGCCGGTTCAGGCGACCGATCACCGCCTCGGCCGGATCAGGGCCACGAACCAAGCCGCCGGCCCGCGTCATCATGCGGGTCTCGTCGCTGACCTCGGTGCGGACATCGGTGTCCGGCCCACGCCGGCGTGCCTCGTCAGCGGTAGACCGGTCACCAGCGCCGCTGAGGCCAAGGCCCGCACCTTGGCCTGCGTAGGCGGTACGAAAACCGGGGCTGTTCGGAGGCTGTGAATGGCCCTCGTCAATGGAGTGGGCGTCCTCGTTCGAGTGCCCCTCTGCTTGACCGCCTTGCCCTCCACCCGACGATGGTCCAAAGCCGGCGGTCGTTACCCGACCCGAGTCCTGCGCACGGCGAATCAACGGCCGCAGGTCGATCTCGGGCATGACCCCACGCTGCAGCAACCACCGGTTCGTGTCGTGGTAAGCCTCCTGGGCGAATACCGACAGTTCCTCGTGGAGCACCGGTTGCAGCACACGCCAGTCATCGAGGGTCAAGGTCGCCCGCAACCAGGACGTCGTCATCAGGCGCGCAAGCACCTGCGGGCGCAGGATGTCGTTCGCTTCCAGCTCCTCATGGCGCTCGAGGAAATTGATGCGAGACCGCAGGTCGGTGAACTCCGACGAAGCACGATCCATCATCGTCAAGGCAAGTCGCGAACTGAGAATCTCGAGCTCGATCGTGTCGTTGTCGACCAGGCTCAGCTTCATCTGACGACTGGCCGCGACCGGCAGCTCGCCAACCAACGTCGCCGGCAGAACACCGTCCTTGACGGCACTCCGAAGCATCGTCGTGATCGCGCTGAGCCAGGTCGGCGCGGCCTTGTGAAGATCGCCGATCAGGGCCCTGCGATGCGCGGCGATGGCGGCTTCGGCTGCTGCGCTGGTCAGACCCTTGGCACCCAGCTCCACCGCCTGAACCAGCGTCGGTACGCCTTCGAGCAGTCGTTCTGCATACGATCGCCGCGCCTGTTGAGCCAGTGTCGAAGGGTTGGCGGAAGTCGCCATGGGTTCGTGCGCGGTTCCTGTCGATAAAGTCGCTTTCGACTCTACACCACCGCCCCGGCGTTGGGGTCGTCGGGATCGGTCTCCTTCGGTCCCGCCTTCACGAGATCCTCGCGCTTGACGCCGAGCCACATCGCGATGGCCGCGGCGACGAAGACCGACGAGTAAATGCCGAACAGGATGCCGATCGTCAGGGCCAGCGCGAAATAGTGGAGAGTCGGCCCGCCGAAGACGAGCATCGACAGCACCATCATCTGGGTGCTGCCGTGGGTGATGATGGTGCGGCTGATCGTGCTCGTGATCGCGTGGTCGATGACCTCGCGCGTCGTCAACTTCCGGTAGCGCCGGAACGACTCGCGGATCCGGTCGAAGATGACCACCGATTCGTTGACCGAATAGCCCAGCACCGCGAGCACCGCAGCCAGCACCGAGAGCGAGAACTCCCACTGGAAGAACGCGAAGAAGCCGAGGATGATGATGACGTCGTGCAGGTTCGCGACGATCGCGGCGATCGAGAACTTCCACTCGAAGCGGAAGGCGAGATAGATCATGATGCCGGCGACCACGAAGGCGAGCGCCTTGGCACCGTCTTCGGCGAGTTCTCGCCCGATCTGCGGGCCGACCACCTCGCTGCGCTGCAGCCGCACCGGCTCGGCCCCGCCGGCCGAGCACACCGGACGCGTCGTCGCTTCGCCCTGTTGCGTCGTCGACGCGGCCGTGGAAAGCGTGCCGCCCTCGGCCGTGCACAGCGCACCGAACACGCGGCTCACCACATCGGCCTGCTTGGCGCCGACGCCTGCCGGCACGCGGATCAGCACGTCGCGCGAGCTGCCGAAGTTCTGCACCTGCACTTCGCCGACATTGAGGCTTTCGACCGCGGTCCGGACCTTGCCGATGTCGGCGGTCTGGGCATAGGCCGCCTCGATCACCGTGCCGCCGGTAAACTCGATCGAGAAGTGCAGGCCGCGCGTGGCGAGGAAGAAGACCGCCGCCAGGAAGGTCAGCAGCGAGACGATGTTGAACACCAGCGCGTGCCGCATGAACGGGATGTCACGGCTGATCCTGAAGAATTCCATCTCGATGCCTTAGACGTGCGCAGGGGCGCCGGTGAGCGGGCCGATCAGCCCTTGGCGGGCGTCGCGGTCGGCGGCTTCCAGACCTGGCCGATCGAGACCCCCTTCAGCCGCTTCTGGCGCCCGTACCAGAGGTTGACGAGCCCGCGCGAGAAGACCACCGCCGAGAACATCGACGTCAGGATGCCGAGCGTGTGGACGATTGCGAAGCCGCGCACCGGCCCGGACCCGAAGGTCAGCAGCGCGACGCCGGCGATCAGCGTCGTCACGTTCGAATCGAGGATGGTTGCCCACGCCCGCTCGTAGCCGGTGTTGATCGCGATCTGAGGCGCGGCCCCTGCACGCAGTTCCTCGCGCACCCGTTCGTTGATCAGGACGTTGGCATCGATCGCCATGCCCAGCGTCAGCGCGATCGCGGCGATGCCGGGCAGCGTCAGCGTCGCCTGCAGCATCGACAGCAGCGCGACCAGCAGCAGCAGGTTGAAGCCGAGCGCGAGCGTCGAGACCACGCCGAACAGGCGGTAGTAGACGCACATGAAAAGCGCGATCGCGGCAAAGCCGTAGAGCACGCTGTTGAAACCTTTCGCGATGTTCTCGGCCCCCAGGCTCGGCCCGATCGTGCGCTCCTCGATGATGTCCATCGGCGCTGCGAGCGAGCCGGCGCGCAGCAGCAGCGCGGTGTCGTTGGCCTCGGCAGTGGTCATCCGGCCCGAGATCTGGAACCGGTTGCCGAGCTCGCCGCGGATCACCGGCGCAGTCACGACCTCGCCCTTGCCCTTTTCGAACAGCAGGATCGCCATCCGCTTGCCGATGTTCTCGCGCGAGACGTCGCGCATGATCCGAGCGCCCTTCGCATCCATGGTCAGGTGCACCGCCGCCTCGTGGCTCTGGCTGTCGAAGCCGGGCTGCGCGTCGGTCAGGCTCTCGCCGGTGACGATCACCTGGCGCTTGACGATCACCGGCGCGCCGCTGCGCTCGACGTATTTCTCGCTGCCGAAGGGCACCGGTCCGGCGCCGCTCTCCGCCGAGCGGCCCTCGATGCTGTCGTCGACCATCCGCATCTCGAGGGTCGCGGTGCGGCCGATGATGTCCTTGGCCTTGGCCGTGTCCTGCACCCCGGGCAACTGCACGACGACCCGGTCGGCGCCCTGCTGCTGGATCACTGGCTCGGCGACGCCGAGCTCGTTGACGCGGTTGTGCAGCGTCGTGATGTTCTGCGTGATCGCCGCCGACTGGACGCGCTGGGCGGCATCCGGCTTGAGGCTGCCCGCGAGCTTCCAGTCGACGCCCTCCTGGCTCTCGACCCAGCCGAAGTCGGTGAGCTGATCGATCAGCACCGTGCGCGCCGCGGCCAGCGCCGGCTGGTCGCGGAAGCGGACGACGACGCCGTTGCCGTCGCGGGCGATGCCGGTGTGGCGGATGTTCTTGTCGCGCAGCAGCGTGCGAACGTCGCCGGCAGCGGCGTCGGCCTTCTTGGTGAGCGCCGCCTTCATGTCGACTTGCATCAGGAAGTGGACGCCGCCGCGCAGGTCGAGACCGAGATACATCGGCAGCGCGTGCAGCGCCGTCAGCCAGCGCGGCGAGCGCGACAGCAGGTTGAGGGCGACGATGTAGGTCGGGTCGCTCGGGTCAGGGTTGAGGCCGGCGCCGATCGCGTCCTTGGCCTTCCTCTGGGCGTCGAGGTCGGCGAAGCGCGCCTTGACCGAATTGCCGTCGTACTGGACGAAGTCGGGCTTGACGCCCGCCTTGGTCAGGATGTCCTCGATACGCGGCGCGAGCGAAGGATCGAGCTTGACCGTGACCTTGCCGCTCGAGACCTGCACCGCCGGCGCTTCGCCGAACAGGTTGGGCAGCGTGTAGATCAGGCCGACGAGCAGCGCGATCACCATGATCGCGTATTTCCAGACGGGATAGCGGTTCACGGCCGGCCTCGCCGCACGCGGCTGTTCGCGCGACCGGTCACTTGACCGTGCCCTTGGGCATCACCTGGACGACGGCCGAGCGCTGGACCTGGATCTCGACGCCGCTCGCGATCTCGACGCCGACGAAGGTATCGCCCATCTTCGATACCTTGCCGAGGACGCCGCCGGAGGTGACGACCTCGTCGCCCTTGGCGAGCGCTTCGATCATCGCCTTGTGTTCCTTCTGCCGCTTCATCTGCGGCCGGATCATGACGAAGTAGAGAACCACGAACATCAGGACGAGCGGCAGCATGCCGCCCAGCCCGCCCAGGCCTAGTGGCCCGTCGGCGGCGCCGGTGGCCGCGGGAGCGGCCTGCGCGAAAGCTTCGGAAATGAACACGGTTGGATTCCTCTCGATGCGCGGCGGCAGCTGGCCGGCCAAAACCTGCGAATTGTAAATCGCGGCGTCTTCTCAGCCGGCCGGCAGGGTGACGGCCACAGGCGAGCCGGGCGCCACGTCGTGCGTTGCCGGTGTCGACAGGGCCACCAGCCGCAACAGCGTGATCTCGCTCGGGGCGCCGAAGCGTTTCGGCGGGCCCCAGTAGCCGGCGCCGCG
>JBDSAB010000518.1:0-4322 GCA_039922395.1 Caldimonas sp. | reverse complement strand
GCTGGTGCGTCAGAGGGCCTGATGGCAGTGCGGCGGCGCCGGTCGGCGCCTGAACGGATAATCCGCGCGACGCCCGAGGAATGACGATGACGACCGCGATGCCCTTTCCCCGCTTGACCCGCCGCCGCCTCGTGATGGCGACCGGTGCGCTGGCCGCAACCGGCTTCGCGCCGATCGCCTTCGGCCAGGAGCGTCGCTTCGACCCGCAGCCGGGCGAGTGGCGCACGTTCGACGTGACGACCCAGGTCGAGATCAAGGACGCCAGCGATGCGACGCGCGTCTGGCTGCCGATCCCGTCGATCGACAGCGCGTACCAGAAGTCGTTCGAGAGCACCTGGACCGGCAACGCGTCGACCGCGCGCATCGTCTCTGACTCGAAGTACGGCGCGCGGATGCTCTATGCCGAGTTCGATGCGGCGACCCAGCAGCCGAAGGTCACGCTGACCAGCCGGGTCCAGACCCGCAACCGCGCGACCGACTGGGAGCGCCGGGTCGATGCCGGCGAGGACGCCGCCAGCCTGAAGAGCTGGACCCGCCCGACCGACCTGATGCCGACCGACGGCATCGTCCTCGACACCGCGCGCGAGGCGACGCGCGGCGCGTGGTCCGACGAGGCGAAGGTGCGGCAGATCTACGACTGGGTCGTCTCGCACACCTACCGCGAGCCGAAAGTGCGCGGCTGCGGCGTCGGCGACATCAAGACGATGCTGGAGACCGGCAATTTCGGCGGCAAATGCGGCGACATCAACGGCCTCTTCGTCGGCCTGTGCCGCGCGGTCGGCATTCCGGCGCGCGACATCTACGGCATCCGCATCGCGCCATCGCAGTTCGGCTACCGTGAGCTCGGGGGCAGTCCGGCCAAGCTGCAGGGCGCGCAGCACTGCCGCGCCGAGGTCTACCTGAAGCAGCGCGGCTGGGTCGCGATGGATCCGGCCGACGTCGGCAAGGTGATGCGGCTCGAGTCGCCGGAATGGATCAAGGACGATCGCCACCCGCTGGTCGCGCCGGTCAAGCGCGCGCTGTTCGGCGGCTGGGAAGGCAACTGGATGGCGTTCAACACCGCGCACGACGTCGCCCTGCCGGGCGCCCGCGGCGCCAAGCTCGGCTTCCTGATGTACCCGCAGGCCGAGAACGCGAACGGGCGCTACGACTCGCTCGATCCCGACAACTTCAAGTACACGATCACGGCGCGCGAGATCACCGGCTGAGCGGCATGCCGAGCGTGTCGCAGTCCCGCCGATCTCTCCGCACCCGTCCGCCGCTTGTGCAAGGAAGCGTTCGATGAGCGACGCCGTGACAGCCCCGACGTCGCTCGACTTGGCCGGGCGGCATGTGGTGCTCGGCCTGTCGGGCGGGATCGCCTGCTACAAGTCGGCCGAGCTGGTCCGCGAGGTGACGAAGGCGGGCGCCACCGTGCAGGTCGTGATGACCGAGGCGGCCGAGCACTTCATCACCGCGGTGACGATGCAGGCGCTGTCGAATCGGCCGGTCGTGACGTCGCAATGGGATGCGCGCGAGTCGAACAACATGGCTCACATCAACCTGACGCGCGCGGCCGATCTCGTGCTGATCGCGCCGGCGAGCGCAGACCTGATGGCCAAGCTGGCGCAGGGGCGCGCCGATGATCTGCTGAGCCTGATGTGCCTGGCGCGGCCGATCGAGCGCTGCCCGTTGTTGCTCGCGCCCGCCATGAACCGCGAGATGTGGGCGCATCCGGCGACGCAGCGCAACGCGACGCAGCTGCGTGCCGACGGCGCGATCATTCTCGGCCCGGCGAGCGGCGACCAGGCCTGCGGCGAGATCGGCGACGGCCGGATGCTCGAGCCCGAGGAGCTGCTCGGCGAGCTGGTCGCGTTCTTCCAGCCGAAGGTGCTGCAGGGTCGCACCGTGCTGATCACTGCCGGCCCGACTTTCGAGCCGATCGATCCGGTGCGCGGGCTGACCAATCGGTCGAGCGGCAAGATGGGTTTCGCGCTCGCGCGTGCGGCGGCGGAGGCGGGGGCGACCGTGACGCTGGTGGCCGGACCGGTCGGGTTGGCGACCCCGCGCGGCGTACGTCGCATCGACGTCGGCAGCGCCCTCGAGATGCACGCCGCGGTGATGCCGGAAGCGCCGCATCACGACGTCTTCATTGCGACCGCGGCAGTCGCCGACTGGCGCCCGGCTGCGCTCGCCGACCAGAAGATCAAGAAGGCGCGCGGCAAGGCGGTGCCGTCGTTCGAGCTGACCGAGAACCCCGACATCCTCGCCAGCGTCGCTGCGCTCGACGAGAAGGGCGGCGCGAAGCGGCCGTTCTGCGTCGGCTTCGCCGCCGAGAGCCACGATCTGATCCGCCATGCGCGCGAGAAGCTCGAGCGCAAGCGCGTGCCGATGATCGTCGCCAACCTCGGCCCGGCGACCTTCGGCCGCGACGACAACCGCCTGACGATCGTCGATGCGGCTGGCGAGCAGGAGTTGGCGCGTGCCGACAAGCTGACCCTGGCGCGCCAGCTGGTCGGCGAGATCGCCAAGCGCCTGAACGCCGCCGCGCGGTGACGGCGCGCGCCACCGACTTCAAACCCTTCTTCGAGGCTCGAACGAGCCGACTCCTGCGATGGCCCCGATCGACCTGAAAATTCTCGACCCGCGCGTCGCCGACTCGTTGCCGGCTTACGCGACCGCCGGCAGCGCCGGCCTTGACCTGCGCGCCTGCCTCGATGCGCCGCTGACCCTCGAGCCCGGCCAGACCACGCTGATCCCGACCGGCCTCGCGATCCACATCGGCGATCCGGGGCTCGCGGCGATGCTGCTGCCGCGCTCCGGCCTTGGCCACAAGCACGGCATCGTGCTCGGCAACCTGGTCGGCCTGATCGACTCCGACTACCAGGGGCCGCTGATGGTGAGCTGCTGGAACCGCGGCAGCGTCGCCTTTACGGTGCAGCCCCTCGAACGCATCGCGCAACTCGTCATCGTGCCGGTCGTGCAGGCGCACTTTCGAGTCGTCGACGAGTTCGACGCGACCGACCGCGGCGTGCGCGGGTTCGGGTCGACCGGACGCGCCTGATGCCCGCGGCGCCATCGCCGGTCGCCTTCGACCGGCGCCGGTTTCTCCGCCTGTTCACGGCGGTCATGCTGCCGATGTTCCTGGCGGCAATCGACCAGACTTTGCTCGCGACCGCGACGCCGGTCATCAGCCGCGAGCTCGGCGGCCTGCGCGACACTTCGTGGCTCGCCGTCGCTTACCTGCTCGCGTCGGTCGTCACGGTCCCGCTCTACGGCCAGCTCGGCGACCGGTTCGGACGCCGCCGCGTGCTGGTCGGCGCGATCGCGCTGTTCTCGCTCGGCTCGCTCGCCTGCGGCCTGTCGACATCGCTCGGCATGCTGATCGCGGCGCGCGTGCTGCAGGGTTTCGGCGGCGGCGGGCTGATGACCTTGTCGCAGGCGCTGATCGGCGAGGTCGTGCCGCCGCGCCTGCGCGCCCGCAACCAGGGCTACTTCGCGATCATCTTCACGCTGGCCAGCGTCGGCGGGCCGGTGATCGGCGGCGTCGTCGTCCACAACGCGAGCTGGCGCTGGCTGTTCCTCGTCAACCTGCCGCTCTGCGTGCTCGCCGGCTGGCGCCTCTACAGCCTGCGCGGCGACGATGTCGCGCATCGTGCGACCGGCCGCCCCGACGCGGCCGGGCTGCTGCTGTTTGCGAGCGCGATCTGCACCAGCCTGTTCTGGTTGTCGTCGGGCGGCCATCACTTCGAATGGGTGTCGGCCACGAGCATCGCGCTCGCCCTCGGCGCGATCGTGCTGTGGGGGCTGCTACTGCGCGTCGAACGGCGCGCCGAGCGGCCGTTCCTGCCGATCGATCTGATCCGCCGGCCGGCGATCCGCTATGCGGTGCTGACCGTGATCGGCTTCGCCTCGGCGATGTTCGCGATGGTGTTCTACCTGCCGGTCTACCTGCAGCTGGCACTGCATTCGAACCCGGCGCAGTCGGGCCTGATGCTGCTGCCGCTGACCGCCGGCATCGTCTGCGGCGCTGCACTGACCGGACGGCTGATCGTCTGGACCGGGCGGCCGACCGACATCCCGAAGTTCGGGCTGCTGCTCGCCGCGGCGTCGCTCTGCGCGATGGCGCTGGCGCCGGCCGACAAGCGGATGCTGGTGGCGCTCGGCTTCACGACCGGACTCGGTCTGGGCAGCGTGATGTCGGTCATGCAGATCGTGACGCAGACCGAGGCCGGGCCGGCCCGCCTCGGGGCGGCCGCAGGTACCATCTCGCTGGCCCGCAGCTTGGGGTCTTCGCTCGGGGCGTCGGCGTTCGGCGCGCTGATCTACGGCTCGATCGGCGG
>JBDSAB010000517.1:0-3103 GCA_039922395.1 Caldimonas sp. | reverse complement strand
CGGCCGCGTCTCGCGTGGCTGGCGCTCTGGCGATCAGTGGCGCCGGGTTGCCAACGGTTGCCCGCGTGTCGTCGGTCCGCGCATGCGCTGCGTCATTGTGCGAGGCCGCCGTCATCCCGTCGCGCGCCGCGAGGGTCACGTCGAGACGGACGGGCTTGCCCGCGATCTCGCTAAGCAGCGTCTCGATGCGCCCTGCATATTGGTTGCGGATCCAGTCGAGCTTGAAGCGGTTCGGCACGCGCAACGTCACCGTTGCGCCGACACCGTTGTCGCTCACTTCGCCCGCGGGCAGCGGACGGATCCAGGTGTTGAACTGCTGTTCGGGCAGTTCCGAGGCGAGGCGCTCGCAGCCGCGTTGCCAGAGGTCGGAGCTCATTGTGGAGAAGTACGTTCGAAGCGGCCCCATTGTAGGACTTCGGCGGGCCGGCGGGGCGGGGTTATCCACAGTTGCCGACCCTGTGCTCGAGAGGCGTCGCTCGGCGCGGCCAAACCCTCCTCGTTGACGCTGCGCCGGCTCTTTGGTCTAATCGAGGGTTTCCCGGAAGGCGCTCCGCCTAGGCTGATCTAGCAGCCGCTTCGGGCAGCGCGCATCACGTCGACGTGGCCGCGTCGAATTCACTTCCTGCGAGTCACCATGAAACGCACCTACCAAGCTTCCAAAGTCCGACGTGCCCGCACGCACGGGTTCCTCGTTCGCATGAAGACCCGCGGGGGCCGCGCGGTCATCAATGCGCGTCGTGCCAAGGGTCGCAAGCGGCTCGCGGTCTGACTCGGCGCCGGCAGGCGCGCATGTGAAAGACGCTGCCGGGCCGGCGATCAACGCTCGTCTCGTCAGGTCCGTCGATTTCGAACGTGTGCTGCGGGCCAGGCCTTGCGCCCTCAGTACTCACTTCGCCCTCCATCACGTCCGCGCGCAGCCGCGGATCGTCCGGTGGACGCCGCCGGCGGCCGATGGAACCGAGTTATCAACAGCGAGGCGTACAGGGATGGTGCGTTCTGTGGATGACTTGGTTTCGATGGTCGATCTTCCGGACTCAGTGGTGTCGGGAAGCTGGCTCGGATGCGTCGTGCCGAAGCGGCACGCGCGTCGCGCGGTCACCCGAACCTTGCTGAAGCGAGAGATTCGCAGCGCGGCCGCTGAGGCTGAGCTGGCGCCCGGGCTCTGGGTGATTCGTCTGCGCGCCGGTTTCGATCGCGCCGCCTTTCCGAGCGCGGCTTCGAACGCGCTGCAGACAGCCGCGCGCGGCGAACTCGATTCGCTGCTGGCCAAGGCGCCGCGGCCGGTCGCAGACCGAGCCTGAGGTTCGCATGTCGCTCGCCTTGGCTGACCTGCCGCGTCGCATTCTGGTGATCCTGGTTCGAGGCTATCGCCTGCTGCTGAGTCCATGGCTCGGCAGCTCGTGCCGTTTCGAGCCGACCTGTTCGGCCTACACCCTCGAAGCCCTCGAGCGCCACGGCGCGGCGGCGGGGACATACCTCGGCGCCTGCCGGATTGCCCGCTGTCATCCGTGGTGCCGTGGCGGTCTCGATCCGGTTCCGCAACGTCCACCGCGCCTGTTCGCCTGGCGCCATCCGCTGGCTGACGCGACATCGCGTCCGCTTCCCTCTTCGCATTCCGACCGCCCATGACCGATATTCGCCGCACGCTGTTATGGGTCATCTTCTCGATGTCCTTGTTCCTGATCTGGGACGCCTGGAACAAGCACAACGGGCAACCGTCGTTCTTCAGTCCGCCGGCACAGGTGACCAAGCCGGCCGCAGTCGGCGCTGCTTCGGGCGCGACGCCGGCTGCCGTGGGCGGGGTGCCGGTGCCCGGCCGCGCCGCGCCGGTGGCGGCGACCGCTGCAGTGCCGGCGGCCTCGGCACCGGCCGCTACGGTCGCGGCCGAGCGCGTCACGATCACGACCGACGTCGTCAAGGCGACGCTCGACAGCCGGGGCGGCTCGCTCGACCGCGTCGAACTCCTGCAGCAGGTCGATCCGTTCGACTCGGCCAAGCATGTCGTGCTGCTCGACCAGTCGGCGCAGCGGCTCTACGTCGCCCAGACCGGCCTCGTGCCACCGGCCGGCGGCGCCGGTCTGCCGAACCACCACACGCCGATGAAGATCGCGCCCGGCGAACGCAACCTCCAGCCGGGCCAGAACGAGCTGCAGGTTCGCTTCGAGAGTGCGCCGGTCGGTGGCGTCAAGCTGGTCAAGACCTACACGTTCCGGCGCGGCGACTACCTGATCGGCGTGACCCACGAGGTCGTCAACGAGTCGGCCGCACCGGTCAACCCGCGCCTCTACCTGCAGCTGGTCCGGGACGGCAATGCACCGGAGGGCGAGTCGAGTTTCTACTTCACGTTCACAGGCCCGGCGGTCTACACGGACAGCGAGAAATTCCACAAGATCGATTTCAAGACGATCGAGAAGCACAAGCCGGGCGACAAGCCCGACCATCCGACCGTCGCCGACAACGGCTGGGTCGCGATGGTGCAGCACTACTTCGCGTCGGCCTGGCTGATCGACAAGCCGGGTGCGCCGGTGTCGCGCGAGTTCTTCACCGGCAAGGTCGACACCAACACCTATTCGGTCGGCATGTTCGTGCCGGTCGGCGAGGTTGCGCCGGGTGCGAGCAAGACGCTCGATGCGAAGCTCTTCATCGGTCCGCAGGAAGAGAACAAGCTCGCGCAGATCGCGCCCGGCCTCGAGCTGGTCAATGACTACGGCTGGTTCACGATCCTCGCGAAACCGCTGTTCTGGCTGCTGACGCAGTTGCACGCGCTGATCGGCAACTGGGGATGGGCGATCGTCGGCCTCGTCGTGCTGCTGAAGATCGCGTTCTTCTGGCTCAACGCGACGGCCTACCGGTCGATGGCGAAGATGAAGGCCATCAACCCGAAGATCATGGAGATGCGGGAGCGCCTGAAGGACAAGCCTCAGCAGATGCAGCAGGAGATGATGCGCATCTATCGCGAGGAGAAGGTCAACCCGCTCGGCGGCTGCCTGCCGATCTTCGTGCAGATGCCGTTCTTCATCGCGCTCTACTGGGTGCTGCTGTCGAGCGTCGAGATGAGGAACGCGCCCTGGATCGGCTGGATCACCGACCTCTCGGCGAAGGA
>JBDSAB010000516.1:0-6813 GCA_039922395.1 Caldimonas sp. | reverse complement strand
TCATGAACGGCTTTCACGACGCCGCGAACTCGATCGCGACCGTCGTCTCGACCGGCGTGCTGAAGCCGCAGCAGGCCATCGTCTTCGCTGCGTTCTTCAACGTGCTGGCGATCTTCATCTTCCACCTGAACGTCGCGGCGACGATCGGCAAGGGCATCGTTCTACCCGGCGCGGTCGATCACCATGTCGTCTTCGGCGCATTGATCGGCGCGATCTTCTGGAATTTCGTGACCTGGTGGTACGGCATCCCGTCGAGCTCGTCGCATGCGCTGATCGGGGGCATCGTCGGCGCGGTCATCGCGAAGGCCGGCTTCGGCGCACTGGTCCTCGGCGGGGTCGGCAAGACGGTGCTGTTCATCTTCATTTCGCCGCTGCTCGGCTTCCTGCTCGGCTCGCTGTCGATGGTCGCGGTCGCCAACATCTTCCGGCGCGCGTCGCCGCTCAAGGTCGACAACCTGTTCCGCCGGTTGCAACTGGTCTCGGCCGGTCTGTACAGCCTGGGCCATGGCGGCAACGATGCGCAAAAGACGATCGGCATCATCTGGATGCTGCTGATCGCGACCGGCTACTCGGCAGCCGGCGATGCGTTGCCGCCGGCCTGGGTGATCTGGTGCTGCTACCTGGCCATCGGGCTCGGCACCATGTTCGGCGGCTGGCGCATCGTCAAGACGATGGGGCAGAAGATCACGAAGCTGAAGCCGGTCGGCGGCTTCTGCGCCGAGACCGGTGGCGCCTTGACGCTCTTCCTGGCAACCGGCCTGGGCATTCCGGTCTCGACGACGCACACGATCACCGGCGCGATCGTCGGCGTCGGTGCCGTCCGGCGCGCCTCGGCAGTGCGCTGGGGAGTCGCGGGCACCATCGTCTGGGCCTGGATCTTCACGATCCCGGCGTCGGCGCTGGTCGCCGCGCTGTTCTACGGCCTGAGCCTCTGGCTGTTCGTCTGATCGGCCGGCGCCGTTTGGCGCGCCGACTGCTGCAAGGTCTGGTACTCGAAGAACCGTTGCGCCGTGAACGCGATGCTGGAGATCAGCGCGGTCGCGCCGAGCGCAAGGCCTGCCACCGCGCCGATCACGTTGAGCCAGGGCCAGGAGATCGCGTCCCCTGCGGGATGGAAGCGGGCTTTCCACTGCGTGCCCGGCGTCAGGCCATAGATGATCGCGGTCAGCATCGTGGCCGCAATGACCAGGCCGAGCAGGGGAATGAGCAGCCAGGCGAGCTGATCGTCCTGCCCCAGCGCGCGCATGCGCTGCACCCCATACGCGCCGATCAGGGTCGGTGGCCAGAGCAGCCAGCCCCAGCGATCGCCCAGTCCGTGCAGATAGAAGCGGTGCAAGCCGAGCGGCCCGCCGAGCAGCGCCAGCCAGGTCGCAATCGTCTGCGAGCGCGAGCTGCCGCGGGGCGGGCTCATCCGGCCGAGTCGCTCGGCGGATGGGCGTCGCCGTGTCCCAGGCTCTTCTGCATCAGCACGACGTCGAGCCAGCGTTCGAACTTCCAGCCTGCCGACCGGATCGTGCCGACCGGCTCGAAGCCGAACGCGCGATGGACAGCGATCGACCCCGTGTTGGCGGAATCGCCGATGACGGCGAGCATCTGGCGCGCACCTGCGGCCTCCGAGCGCGCGAGGAGTTCCGCCAGCAGCAGCCGGCCGATCCCCTGCCTCGTCGCCGTCGGCGCCAGATAGATCGAGTCCTCGAGGCTGAAGCGGTAGGCAGGCCGCGGCCTGAACTGGTTGGCGTAGGCATAGCCGAGGACCGTGCCGTCGCGCTCCGCCACGAGCCACGGCAGCTTCTTGCCAATGACGTCGTCGCGACGCCTTTCCATCTCGGCGAGGTCGGGAGCTTCGATCTCGAAGGTGCCCGTGCCGTTCAACACGTTCCAGCGGTAGACCTCGGTGATCGCCGGCAGGTCTTGCGGGGTGCTGGGGCGGATCAGGAGAGCGGTTGGGGCGGCCATGATGCGGAGGTGTCGTCCGAGTTTATAATGCGCGGTTCGCCTGGCCGGTGGTTCCTGCCGTGGCTCCGCATCTGGATATTCGAGGGAAACAGTCATGGTCGTGATCCGTCTGTCACGCGGGGGTGCCAAGAAGCGCCCGTTCTTCAACATCGTCGTCGCCGACTCGCGCCTGCGCCGCGACGGCCGCTTCATCGAGCGCGTCGGCTTCTACAACCCGGTCGCTGCCGGTGCCGAGCAGCCGCTGCGTGTGGCGTTCGACCGCATCGAGCACTGGACCGGTCATGGCGCACAGATGTCGCCGACGGTCGAGCGCCTGGTCGCGCAGGCCAAGGCCGCCGCCTAGATCTCCGTTCACGTCGGCCGTGCGTGCCGCCGACGTTGCCGGGGTGCAAGAACCGGCCTGGCCGATCGACGCACTCGAAGTCGGCCGTGTCGTCGACGCCTGGGGCATCAAGGGTTGGCTCAAGGTCCAGCCTTTTTCAAGCGACCCGCAGGCACTGCTCGCTGCCCCTTGCTGGTTTGTGCGACCGCCCGATGGCGCGTCGCCGACCGTTCGACCTCGTGGGACGGATGCCTCCCGTTTCCCGACTTCGTTAAAGATCGCCGAGGCGCGCCAGCACGGCGACTTCATCGTCGCGCTGTCGCCCGCGGTCATCGATCGGAATGCGGCTGAAGCGTTGCGCGGGGCGCGACTCTTCGTCTCTCGGGCCAGCTTTCCGGCGTCATCCGAGGACGAGTTCTACTGGGTCGATCTGATCGGTCTTGCCGTCGTCAACCGCGACGGTTTGCAGCTGGGCACGGTCGTCGGCCTGCTCGACACCGGGCCGCACAGCGTGCTGAGGGTGCAGGCGGAAAGCGGACAGGGCGCTGAAGGGGCTGTCGATGAACGCTTGATCCCTTTCGTCGCCGCCTACGTCGATACCGTGGATCTCGCCGGGCGCCGCATCACGGTCGACTGGGGCGCCGACTTCTGAGTCGATGAGCGATGCGCTTCGACGTCATCACGCTGTTCCCGGATCTGTTCACGATCCCGCTGACCCAAGGCGTCACCCGCCGCGCGTTCGACGAAGGACGGGTGCAGGTTCGTACCTGGCCGCTGCGCGACTTCGGGGAGGGTCCGCACCGTCGCGTCGACGACCGGCCCTATGGCGGCGGACCCGGCATGGTGATGCTGTACGAGCCGCTGGAGCGCGCACTGACAGCGATCCGGGCCGAGCGGGGCGACGAGCAGCCGGTGCCCTTGGTGCACTTCACGCCGACCGGCGAACGCATCGACCAGCGCATCGTCGACGACTTCGCCGCCGGGCCGGGTGCGGTTCTGCTGTGTGGCCGCTACGAAGGCATCGACCAGCGCTTCATCGACCGGTACGTCGATCGTGAACTCAGCCTCGGCGACTTCGTGTTGTCCGGCGGAGAGCTGCCGGCATTGGCGCTGCTCGACGCGATTGCCCGCCTCCAGGAAGGCGTGCTCGGCGACCCGGAGTCGCACCGGCAGGACAGCTTTTCCGACGGTCTGCTCGAGGGCCCCCACTTCAGCCGGCCCGAGACCCTGCCGGGCAGTGCGGCCGCGGTGCCTGACGTTCTTCTATCAGGGCACCACGCGGCGATCGCGCGCTGGCGCCGCGAACGCGCTCTGGCCCTCACTGCACAGCGGCGCCCCGACCTGATCGATGCCGCTCGGGCGGCTGGTCGGCTCGACGCTCAGGACGAGCGGTTTCTCGAGTCCCGGTTGCTATAATCGAAAGCTTTTCGATCCTCTGCACGCCAGGAACCCCAGGTTCCACCAACGCATACCTCCAGGCGCGTCGCACGATCACATGGAGTATTGATGGACATCATCCAGACCCTCGAGCACGAGGAAATCGCTCGCCTCAAGAAGACGATCCCGGTCTTTGCGCCCGGCGACACCGTGATCGTCAACGTCAACGTCGTCGAGGGCACGCGCAAGCGCGTCCAGGCGTTCGAGGGCGTGGTCATCGCCAAGCGCAACCGCAGCCTCAACTCGAGCTTCATCGTCCGCAAGATTTCGAGCGGCGAAGGGGTCGAGCGCACGTTCCAGACCTACAGCCCGCTGATCGCCTCGATCGAGGTCAAGCGGCGTGGCGACGTTCGGCGCGCCAAGCTTTACTACCTGCGCCAGCGTTCTGGCAAGTCCGCGCGCATCAAGGAAAAGCTCGCCTGAAGACGGCGGCCCGCGCCGGCACGGGCGCGGTCTCGTCGAAGCGCTTTGTGGCACCGGCGCCTCGGCGTACGAGCTGACGCCGCGACCCGCGAAAGTTCGATGGCCCTGAGCTTCAACCCGCAGGAACTTCCGGTCCTCGGGGTCGACGACCACCTGCCGCCGATCGAGGATGCGCATCTGTCGGTGGCGGCGTTGCGCGAGCGTTTTCTCGCGCCGCCGATCTGGTCGCCCGAGGTCAAGTCAGAACGCCGCTTCGTCGACCGCGAGCCGGTGCACGCGTCGGTCCTGGTTCCGCTGGTCCAGCGCAGCCCGGTCACGGTGCTGCTGACGCAGCGCACCGACCACCTCACCAACCACCCCGGCCAGATCAGCTTTCCCGGCGGCCGCGCGGAGCCCGAAGATGCCGACGCAGCGGCTACCGCACTGCGTGAAGCGCACGAGGAGATCGGCGTCGAGGCGAGCCAGGTCGAGGTGCTCGGCGCAATGCCGACGTACACGACCGGGACGGGCTTCATCGTGACGCCGATCGTAGGGCTGGTGCGCCCCGATCTCGCTCTGCGTGTCGATCCGTTCGAGGTCGCCGCGGTCTTCGAAGTGCCCCTGACATTCCTGATGGATCCCGCGAACCACCGCCGCCACGCGATCGAGGTCGCCGGCGTGCGCCGTGAGTTTCTTTCGATGCCCTGGCAGGGCGCCGACGAGCAGGGTCGCGCTCAGCGCTTCTTCATCTGGGGCGCGACGGCGGCGATGCTGCGCAACCTCTACCGCATGCTGTCGGCCTGAGTCGCCGTCGTCTAGCGGGGCGGCAATACCCCGCCGGTATCATCGACGCGCATGAGTTTCTTCGCTGTCTTGTTCGCGCTGTTGATCGAGCAGTTGAAGCCGCTTCCCCGAGGCAACGTCGTCCACGATGCACTGAAGAGCTGGATGCGCTGGGCCTCGCGCAACTTCGACGCCGGCCGCGATCACCATGCATGGGTGGTCTGGTGCGTGACGGCGCTGGTGCCGTCGCTGGCCGCGTGGGGAGTTTTTGTCGCGGCCGAGCACCTCAGCGTGCTGCTGGCGCTGATCTTCAACGTGGCGGTGCTCTATCTGACGCTGGGCTTTCGCCAGTTCAGCCATTACTTCACCGACATCCGCGATGCGCTCGAGCGCGGCGACGAGATTCGCGCTCGCCAGCTTCTTGCCGAGTGGCGCCACCTCGATGCCAGCGAGCTGCCGCGCAGCGAGCTGTTGCGCCACGTCATCGAGCACTCGCTGCTGGCGGCGCATCGGCACATGTTCGGTGTCTTCTTCTGGTTCGTGTTGCTGTCGACCTTCGGCTTCGGTCCTGCCGGCGCGGTGCTCTACCGCATGGCCGAATTCGCGAGCCGCTACTGGGCGTTTCGCAACCGCAACCTGGGTGTCGCTGTGAACGAACGCCTGATGCAGCTGTCACGCCAGTTGTTCGACGCGATCGATCACGTGCCGGCGCGCCTGACCGCTGCGGGCTTTGCCGTCGTCGGCAATTTCGAAGAGGCCGTCAACTGCTGGCGGCGCGACGCCTGGCTGTGGAAAGTGCCGAACGAAGGCGTCATCCTCGCGGCCGCGGCCGGTGCGGTCGGCGTTCAACTGGGCGGCGTCGCGGCGCCTGGCGTCACACCCGATCGATCGCAGACCTTCGAGGCCGGAGCGTTGCCCGAAAGCGTGGCCGCTGATGGCTCGACGCCCGGCGTTCCGCCGATGCTCGGCCACCTGCGCAGCGTCGTCGGCCTGGTCTGGCGATCGGTCGTGCTGTGGATGCTGCTGCTCGCCCTGCTCTCGCTCGCGAACCTCGTCGGCTAGACGCGCACGGCATCCGTGCGCCGTCAGCGCGGCGACAGCTCTTCGAAGATCTCGCGGTAGATGCGGTAGCGCGGTTCGCTGATCTCGCCGCGCGCGAGCGCTGCTTGCACGCCGCACTCGGGCTCTTGCCGGTGCGTGCAGTTGTAGAAGCGGCAGGCCTGAGCCGGTCCGCGCAGGTCGGGCATCAAGTTGGGCAACTGCTGCGCATCGATCTGCCGCAGCCCGAATTCTTGGAAGCCGGGCGAGTCGATCAAGGCTGTCGTCCGTCCCGCATCGAGCCAATACAAACGCGTCGTCGTCGTCGTGTGGCGTCCCGAATTGAGCGCCTGCGAGATGTCGCCGATCTGTGCGCCGGCATCGGGCGCCAGCAGGTTGATCAACGTGCTCTTGCCGGTACCGCTCGGGCCGAGAACGAGCGTCGACTTGCCTTGGAGCACCGGCCGTAGCGTGGCGCGTGCTTGCTCCGGGGCCGTCTTCAGCGCGACCTCGTGCACCTCGATGCCCATCCGAGAGTAGGGGACGAGGCGTTCGCGCGCCGCATCGATCTCCGGCAGGTCGGCCTTGTTCAGCGCGATGCGAACCGGGATCTCGGCGCTCTCGGCGGCGATCAGCGCCCGCGACAGCTGCGACTCGCTGAACGTCGGTCGAGCCGCCACCAGCACCAGGAGCTGATCGAGATTGGCGGCGAACGACTTGGTCTTCCACTCGTCCTGGCGGAACAGTAGGTTGCGGCGCGGCTCAACATGTTCGATCACGCCTTCATCGCCGCTGACCTGCCAGCGGACCCGATCGCCGACGACGCAATCGCTCTTCTTGCCGCGCGGATGGCAGGTGATGCGGCGGCCTTCCGG
>JBDSAB010000515.1:0-7443 GCA_039922395.1 Caldimonas sp. | reverse complement strand
TGAACTTGTCCCGCTCGGTCCAGATCTTCGGCTCGGCCTTGGTCTCGCCCTTGTCGGTGCCCTCGACGAAGCCGGCGTACGGCAGCTTGGAGGCGATCGTCGCGATCTCGGCGTTGTCGGCGGCGGCCTTTGCATCGAACGGGATCCGCCCGTTGGCCATCGCGGCGACACGGCCGAAGTGGGTGGCCATCACGGTGAAGGCGGCCTTGCGGTACTTGATGGCGTCTTCGGGCTTGGCGAACTGGGCAGCGGCGGGTAGCGCCACGCCGGCACCGGCGATCGCCGCGACCGCGATCCACAGCGACGGGAACTTGAAGCTCATTCGGTCTCTCCTGTTGGCAAAAGGGCAGGGGCAGGCCGGCGGGCACGGCGGATGCTGTGATTCGCGGCAGCGCAGTGTAAGCAGCCCGGGTTCCAGGCGTCGCCACTTCGGGAAAACACGAATGAGGGCATCCCCCTGCGGTCGAGGTTATCGTTGGGCCGATGCGACGACGAAAAGCGGCCGCCGGATGAGCGACGAGACGAGTGCCGTCCGTGTCTGGGACCTGCCGACCCGTGCGTTCCACTGGGTCCTGACGGCTTGCGTGCTGGGCTCTCTGACGAGCGCGTGGATCGGCGGCAATGCGATGGTCTGGCACCTGCGCTTCGGCTATGTCGTGTTCACGCTGCTCCTGTTCCGGTTGCTCTGGGGTTTCTTCGGCGGCCACTGGTCTCGCTTCGCGACCTTCGCCTATTCGCCGGGCACCAGCCTGCGCTACCTGCGTGGCGAGAGTCGCCGCGATGAGCACCACCATGTCGGCCACAACCCGCTCGGCGCGTTCTCGGTGTTCGGGCTGCTGCTGATCCTCGCGCTGCAGGTCGGCACCGGCCTGTTTGCCGATGACGAGATCGCGACGACCGGGCCGCTGAACAGGTTCGTGTCGGGCAAGACGGCCAGCACCTTCACCTCGTGGCACACGACGTTCGGCCAGTGGCTGATCGTGACGCTCGTCGTGTTGCACCTCGCGGCCGTCGTGTTCTACCTTGTGCGCCGTCGCCAGAACCTGATCGGGCCGATGCTGACCGGCGACAAGCAACTCGCCGGCAGCGTGCCGGCGGCGGTCGACAGCGGCCGCTCGCGCCTCGTCGCGCTGGTGCTGTTCGCATTGGCCGCCGGCGTCGTGACGTGGCTCGTCAATCTCGGCGGCTGAGCGGAAGGGCATCGATGCCGTCGCGTCGCCATCCCGAATCGTCGGTGCGGACGTTCGCCCACAGCGGCAGCGACGCCGGCACCCTCGACACGCCGGAGATCACGTTGCGCGCGCCGTCGACGCCGGCCGAGTTCGATGCGGCGCGCGAGATCTTCACCGAGTACGCACGCGGGCTCGATGTCGACCTCTGCTTCCAGAGCTTCGACGCCGAGCTCGCCGGCCTGCCCGGCGAGTACGCGGCGCCGACCGGTCACCTGCTGCTGGCCTATGTCGGCGGCGAGCTGGCCGGCTGCGGCGCGATGCGTGCGGCAAGCGAAGCCGACTACGCCAATGCCTGCGAGATGAAGCGGCTCTACGTGCGCCCCGGCTTTCGCGGCTTCGGCCTCGGTCGCGTGCTCGCCGAGGCGCTGCTCGACGAAGCGCGCCGGGCTGGCTATTCGGCGATGCTGCTCGACACCCTCGACGACATGGAGGCGGCACGCGACCTCTACACGACGCTCGGCTTCGTCGAGATTCCGCCCTATTACTACAACCCCATCCCCGGCGCGCACTACCTGAAGGTGGACCTCGCTTGAGTCGCGCCGCGTCGCCTGCATCTGCCCGCGCAAGCGGCAACCCGAGGTCGAGATGATTCCCACTCCTGCGTTCGAACTGCATGCGGGCGCGCTGCGCCTGGCGCTCCGGCCCGATCTCGGCGGCTCGATCGCCGGTCTCTGGCACCGCGACCAGCCGGTCCTGCGCTCGACCGAGCCGGCGCAGCTCGAGAGCGCCCGCCAGTCGGGTTGCTTCCCGCTGCTGCCCTACTCGAACCGGCTCGGCTTCCGCCAGTTCCGCTGGAAAGGCCAGTCGTACACGACGCGCCCGAACTTCGAAGGCAGTGCCCATTCTCTGCACGGCGTCGGCTGGATGAGGCCGTGGGAGATCGAGTCGTCGAGCACGGTCGACGTCGTTCTCGGCTGTCGCCACGACGGCGACGCCGACTGGCCGTTCCCCTACGAGGCGCGCCAGTACTTCAACCTGAGCCCGTCGACCCTGAGCGTGCAGATGGTGTTCACGAACCGGGCCGAGGTCGCGCAGCCGGTCGGGCTCGGCTGGCACCCGTACTTCCATCGGCGCCAGCGCAGCCGCCTGCACATCGACCTGTCCGACCGCTGGGATTCGGATGTCACGCAGCTGCCGATCCGCAAGGTCGCGCAGCCCGGCATCGACAGCGACGTCGTCCATCTCGGCTTCGACAACTGCTTCGAAGGCTGGCGCGGCCCGGCACGCATCCGCGACGAGAAGTTCTCGCTGCAGCTGACGTCGTCGCTCGCTTATCTCGTCGTCTTCACGCCGCAGGAGCGCGACTACTTCTGCGTCGAGCCGGTCAGCCACGTCAGCAACGCGATCCACATGGCGGAGCCGGCCAGCCACGGCCTGCGCAGCCTCGCGCCGGGCGAATCGATGGATGCGGCGATGAAGCTCGAGGTCGCCGTCGTCTAGGGCTGGCGCTTGCGCCGCGCGAAGCGGCGCGTCTCGCCGATGGCGAGCACCGAGAACGCCGCATCGGCGAGTCCGCGGGCCTGACGCGCCGCGGCGAGGTCGATCGGCGGCTGGTCGAGCGACTCGTCGGTCAGCTCGAACGTGCCCCAGTGCATGCCGATCGACTGCTTCGCGCTCAGATCGAGGTGGATCTGCACCGCCTCCTGCGGATCGACGTGCTGCGCCTTCATGAACCAGCGCGGGTCGTAGGCGCCGATCGGCAGCAGCGCGACGTCGAAGCCGCCGCCGCTTGCCGCGTCCTGGCGCGCCGCGAGGCGCGCGCGGATGTCGGCGAAGTCTTTCGAGTACGCGGTGTCGCCGGCGAAGAAGACGTGGAAGTCCGGTGCGAACACGGCGTAGCCGCCCCACAGCGTGGTCATCCGGTCGGTCAGGCCGCGGCCGGACCAATGCTGCACAGGCGTCAGCACGATCTCGACTGCGCCGACCGTGTGCGACTGCCACCAATCGAGCTCGACGACGCGCTCGATGCCGCGCTTCGCAAACCATGCCTTCAGTCCGAGCGGCACGATGAAGACCGGCGAACCGCCCGCCTGCGCGGCCAGCGCCTGCACGCTCGCGTCGTCGAGGTGGTCGTAGTGGTTGTGCGAGATCACGACCGCGTCGATGGGCGGCAGGTTTGCGAGCGCGATGCCGGGGTCGACGTGGCGCTTCGGTCCGAGAAAGGCCAGCGGCGACGCGCGCTGCGAGAAAATCGGGTCGGTCAGCAGGGTTGCGCCGCCAGCCTGCACGAGCATCGTGGCGTGACCGATCCAGGTGACGCTCGGCTCCATCGTCTGCCGTGCCGCGGCGTTGCTGCGTAGGAACGCGAGATCGGCCGGCACGACCGGGATCGGCGTCCGTGGCGGCTTCGGAAGTCCCTCGCGCCATGCATCGGCGCGCCACTGCAGCAATGCGCCAAGCCCTTTCGGCTCGAAGTCGAGATAGTTGTTCTGGAAGCCGCCGTCGCGGTGGTGACGCAGCGTGCCGGTGTCGGCAGCAGCAGTGGCCCCCGATTGCGCGACGATCGCAACGAGCGCGACGCAGAGCTCGATGAGCAAGCGAACGCGATGCATCGCGGAGATGATCGCATGCGCATTGCGGCCGACGTGCGACGCACCCGCTGTCGCTGCCTCAAGCCGAGCGGGGCACCAGGGCCCGGTCGGAGTGAGCGGGTTTTTACGTATAATGTTTGGCTGTGCTCAAAGCTGCCGCCTCTCTTTCAGTGACCCCGGCAAACATGGCTGCGAACACCCGCCGAGGTTATGAAGACGAGGCGGACGAACGACCCTTCAAGAGGTTGACGCGAGCCGAGGCAGACGCGCTGCGGGCTCGCCAGCCGGTGCTGTCGCCGTGGCGCGTGGTCGCGGCGCAAGCCGGATTCGGTGTCGTGATCGCAGCGCTGGCGTGGCTGATCACCGGCTCCCGCGAGGTGGCGATGTCGGCGCTGTACGGCGCCGCCGTGGTGGTGATCCCGGCCGCGCTGATGGCGCGTGGCACGACGAGTCGGCTGTCGCGGCTGTCGGTGGCGACGAGCGCATTCAGCGTGCTGCTCTGGTCGATGGTGAAGATTGGAACTTCGGTGCTGATGCTGGTGCTGGCGCCGAGAGTGGTTGAAGGATTGAACTGGCCGGCGCTGCTGATCGCGCTGGTGTTGTGCATGCAGATCTACGGGTTGGCGCTGCTGTGGCGTGGGCGTCCGACGAACTGACCTAACGGAAAACAATACGACATGGCAGCCGAAGGCCACGCGCCCACCGCGGGCGAGTACATCGTCCACCACCTGACGCATCTGTCGACCGGCAAGCCGAAGGGCCTGGTCGATTTTTCGGTCGTCAACTGGGATTCGGTCTTCTTCTCGATCGCGATCGGCATGCTCGGCTGCGGGATCCTCTGGCTCGCCGCGCGCAAGGCGACCGCCGGCGTCCCGGGGCGCTTCCAGGCCGCCGTCGAGATGCTCTTCGAGCTGGTCGACAACGAGGCGAAGAACATCGTCCACAACGCGACCAGCCGCAAGTTCGTCGCTCCGCTCGCGCTGACGGTGTTCGTGTGGGCGTTCCTGCTGAACGCGATGGACCTGCTGCCGGTCGACCTGCTGCCGATCGTCTGGGGCTGGATCTACGGTGCAGCCGGCCACGACCCCGCGCACGCTTACCTGCGCGTCGTGCCGACCGCCGACCTCTCGATCACGATGGGCCTCTCGGTCGGCGTGCTGCTGCTCGTTCTCTACTACAGCATCAAGATCAAGGGACTCGGCGGCTGGCTGCACGAACTGCTGGTCGCCCCGTTTGGCAACGTCAAGCTCACCAGCAACCCGGTCAGCTGGATCCTCTTCCTGCTGATGGCGGTCGCCAACTTCGCGATGCAGCTGATCGAGTTCGTCTCGAAGACCATCTCGCACGGCATGCGGCTGTTCGGCAACATGTACGCCGGCGAGCTGATCTTCCTGCTGATCGCGCTGCTCGGCGGCGCCTTCACGCTCTCGCTCGGCGGCTTCGCGCTGGCCGCGCTGCACATCGTCGCCGGCACCGGCTGGGCGATCTTCCACATCCTGATCATCACGTTGCAGGCGTACGTCTTCATGATGCTGACGCTCGTCTACATCGGCCAGGCCCACGACTCGCACTGATCGACGTCGCGCCTTTCCGTCTCTCTCCCTTCCCTCCCTTTCCCTTTCTTTTTCACTCTGGAGTCATCATGGAACTCATCGGTCTCGTCGCGATCGCCGCCGGTCTCATCATTGGTCTCGGGGCGCTCGGCGCCTGCGTGGGCGTCGGCATCATGGCCAGCAAGTACCTCGAATCGGCAGCGCGCCAGCCCGAGCTGATGGGCGAACTGCAGACCAAGGTGTTCCTGCTGCTCGGCCTGATCGACGCCTCGTTCATCATCGGCACCGGTATCGCACTCTGGTACACGACGGCGAACCCGTTCCTCGCCCAGATCGCGAACCTGCCGAAGTAAGGCGAGCCGCCCGAGGATGCGTCGCTGCCGTTCGGGCAGCGGCGTGAAGCCGGCGCCACCATCGATGAGGTCACGCACGTGAGCATCACCTTTACTTTCGTCATTCAGCTGATCGTCTTCCTGATCCTGGCATGGTTCACGATGAAGTTCGTGTGGCCGCCGATCACGGTGGCGCTCGACGAGCGCGCCAAGAAGATCCGTGAGGGCCTGTCGGCCGCCGACACCGCCAAGGCGGAGCTCGCGACTGCGCACAAGCGCGTCGAGCAGGAGCTCTCGGCCGCCCGCACCGACGCGACCCAGCGCCTCGCCGATGCCGAGCGCCTGGCGCAGTCGATGGTCGAGGAAGCCAAGGGCCGCGCCAACGAAGAGGGCGCGAAGATCATCGCCGCCGCCAAGGCCGAGGCCGAGCAGGAATCGATCAAGGCGCGCGAGGCGCTGCGCGAGCAGGTCGCCGCGCTCGCCGTCAAGGGCGCCGAACAGATCCTGCGCAAGGAAGTGAATCCTGCGGTCCACGCCGACCTCCTGTCGCGCCTGAAGGTCGAGCTGTAAGCCATGGCGGAGCTGGCAACCATCGCGCGTCCTTACGCCGAAGCGCTGTTCAAGGCCAACGGCATCGGCGATCCGTCGGCGCTCGCCAACGAGTTGCAGGCGCTTGCGGACATTGCCGCCGATTCGCAGCTGCGCCAGTTCGCCGACGATCCGAAGGTGACCCCCGAGCAGGTCTTCGACCTCGTCAGCTCGGTCGGCCGGCCGGCCGGCTCGGCCCCGCTCAGCGGCCCGGCGGCGAACCTGCTGCGCACCGTGATCGACAACGGCCGGGTCGTCGCGCTGCCCGAGATCGCGGCCCAGTACCACGCGCTCGTCAACGGTCGCTCGGGCACGTCCGACGCGGTCGTCCACAGCGCCTTTCCGATCGACCCGCAGCAGCTCGGTGACGTCGTCGCGGCGCTCGAACGGCGCTTCGGCCGCAAGCTCAACGCGAGCGTCGTGATCGACCCGACGCTGATCGGCGGCATCCGTGTCGTCGTCGGCGACGAGGTGCTCGACACCTCGATCCAGGCGCGCCTCGAACAGATGAGGGCTGCGCTGACCGCCTGACGGCGGCGCGGCCCCGAACGTCCACCTCGATACCTGCCACCCGTCCCCCGGCAGAACGGAGATACCCCATGCAACTCAATCCCGCTGAAATTTCCGAGCTGATCAAGAGCCGCATCGAAGACCTGGCCGTCTCGGCCGACATCCGCAACCAGGGCACCGTGGTCTCGGTGACCGACGGCATCTGTCGCATCCACGGCCTCTCCGAGGCGATGCAGGGCGAGATGCTCGAGTTCCCGGCGGCACCCGACGGCTCGCCGACTTTCGGCCTCGCGCTGAACCTCGAGCGCGACTCGGTCGGTTCGGTGATCCTGGGCGAGTACGAGCACATCTCCGAAGGCGACACGGTCAAGTGCACCGGCCGCATTCTCGAAGTGCCGATCGGTCCCGAGCTGAAGGGCCGCGTCGTCAATGCGCTCGGCCTGCCGATCGACGGCAAGGGTCCGATCAACGCGAAGCTGTCGGCGCCGATCGAGAAGATCGCCCCCGGCGTGATCGCGCGCCAGAGCGTGAGCCAGCCGATGCAGACCGGCCTGAAGTCGATCGACTCGATGGTGCCGATCGGGCGCGGGCAGCGCGAGCTGATCATCGGCGACCGCCAGACCGGCAAGAGCGCCGTCGCGATCGACGCGATCATCAACCAGAAGGGTCAGAACATGACCTGCGTCTACGTCGCGAT
>JBDSAB010000514.1:0-3682 GCA_039922395.1 Caldimonas sp. | reverse complement strand
CAGTGCACGCGAAGTGAGGACCTATGTATAGCCGCTCATGCCCAGCGATTGACCGGACACGCGGCGAACAACGAGCACGACGGGCGCAAGGTCATCAGCTATTCGTAGTTGATGTCTATCCATAGGTGCGGCCATGAATAGCTACTCATAGCCGCACAAGGGCAGCGGACCGCTCACCACCGACCTGCTCGGCGGTCAGGTGCAGATGTCGTTCGACACCATCACGCCGGTGCTGCCGCACATCAAGAGCGGCAAGCTGCGTGCGCTCGCCGTCACGACCGGCAAGCGCTCGTCGGCGCTGCCCGACGTGCCGACATTGGCTGAATCGGGCCTGAAGGATTTCGATGCCGGCACCTGGTTCGGTGTGCTGGCCCCGGTGGCGACGCCGAAGGACGTGCTCGCGAAGCTGAGCGCCGAGATGGTCAAGGTGATCCAGTCAGCCGACTTCCGCCAGCGCATGGCCGAGATCGGCGCCGAGCCGATCGGCAACACGCCCGAGCAGATGGCGCGGCAGATCAAGGCCGACACCGAGCGCTACGCGCGGCTGGTGCGCGACGCCAAGGTCTCGATCGATTGAAAGGCCGATCACCCGCAGCACCGACTTCGTTCCCTCGTTCCGATCCGCCGGCGTCTCGCGCACGCGCTCGGAGCCACTTTTTTCTCGTTCACAACAAGGAGACATACCGATGAAGAACCCCACTCTCTGCCAAGCCCTGACGCCGGGACTCCGCACCGCGCGTTCCGTGGCGGCCGCCCTGACGCTGACCGCCATGGGCCTCGCCGTGGCGCAGACCCAGACCGACGTGCACCGCGACGCCGCCACGCGCAATGTGGGCGGCGACCCGTTCATGACGCAGTACGCGCGCGCCTTCTATTGCAACCTGCCCGACGACAACAACCAGATCGTCATCGCTTCCAGAGGCTGGAACAACACCACCGGGACCGGCGCGAACGCGATCTACCGCATTCCCCTGACGCAGATCTTCGACGACGTCTGGTTCATCGGCAACCACTATGTCGGCCAGTACCTGATGAAGACCCCGGACGGGCTCGTCCAGGTGGACGCCGGCAACACCGCCGCCGAAGTGCAGCTCTTCAACTACCCCGCGATGCAGACGCTGGGCCTGAGTGCGTCCTACCCATTGAAGGCCGTCTTCCTCACCCACGGCCACGGCGACCATGACGGCGGCGCCAAGTGGCTGCTCGACAACCTCGGCGCGCGTTCATACCTCGGTTCGGCGGATGCCGCCGGCAAGAGCTACGCACCGATCACCATCGATTCGACCAACCTCGCAATGCGCCAGATGAGCATCGGCGGCAAGAACTTCTGGATCCTGCCGACACCCGGCCACACGCCAGGCGCGACGTCTGCGGTGCTGGAGGTGCAGGACTGGGGCAAGACCGTTCGCGTGCTGATCAACGGCGGCCAGTCGATGACCAGCTCGATCTCGCAGGTGGCGCAATACCTCGATTCCATCGAACGCACCTATTCGATGGCCAGCGTGCTGAACGTCGAGGGCGTCATGACGCCTCACATCTACTGGGACGGCGAAGGCGCGAAGCTGAACGAGATCAACGCCACGGGCCGCACCAACCCGAGCCAGCACGTCTACGGACACGAGAACGTGATGCGCCAGCTGGCGGTGGCGCGCGAGTGCTCGGCGGCCTGGCTGACGCGGCTCGACACCACGGTCGTGCTGCCGATCTGGCGCTTCAACACGGTCGAGTTCATGGGCGGCAATCCGACGCCGACCCGGGTCGCGGCGAAGCTGAAGAACGGCTGGGATGCGACCGCGAACCGGAAGGTCACCTTCTCGGTGGCCGAGACCGGCGCGTCCTGCACGGCGACGACCGGCGCGGACGGTGTCGCGTCGTGCAACATCCGCCCGCTGCGTCCGCACAAGGACAAGGTCACGGTGTCGTTCGCCGGTGCGCAGGACTCGCAGTTCGTGGACTTGCCGGCCGAGTCGACGGCGATGGTCTGCAGCAACGGAAACTGCAACAGCAAGTAGGCGGCAGCGCTCGTCGGTGCACGCGATGCGTGTCGTGAACAGGCGCTTCCGGGTCGGCCTCGCCCTGGCGGCCGGCTGTCTGCTCACGGCACCGTGCCTCGCCGATTGGCGCGCCGAAGGCGAAAGCCTCGTCTATGCGCCGGCCTTGGGGTCGACGCTGGTGTCGCGACCCGACCTGCCGTTCAAGCTCGCGCGGGTCGAGCGCGGCGCTTCGCGGACGATGGTCCTGGCCTATCAGGCAGCGGGATCGAAGCCGGTGCCGGTGGCGGCGATCTCGTCGTCTGCCCCCGAACCCGATGCCCCGGTCTCCGTGCATCTGCGCTGGTCGGCCGATGAACCGAGCGATCCGCCGGCCTTGAAGGTCGCCGCGTTCGAATACCTGTACGCCCTGGCGCTGCGCCAGGAGCCCGAAGCGAGGTTTTGCCTCGCTTACGGCGCACAGCGCTGCGAGGCCGCGAACGGCGGCAGTTCGCATGCCGAGCTGTTGCGCGAACTGGTCCGTGCGCGCGAGCGCGCGGTCGAACGGGCCAGCCCCTCCAGCGCCGTCGCCTGGCACGTCGTGGCGATGGCGCCGGCGTCGATCGATGGCGACCAAGTCAGCGTGCGCATCACGAGCGATCGCGCTCCGATGGTCGGTGCGACCGTCATCTTCAACCGGGCGCCCCATTCAGGCTGCGTTGCGAAGAGCGGCGAGAACGGCCTTGCCCGCTGCGTGCTGGTCGACCAGCATGGCGACGACGAGTCGCACGCGGATCACGACAAGACGCGCGTCGTCGCCACCTTCCCGGGCGATGTTCGCGGCGGTCGCGTCCTGGTACCGACGACGTTCGTGCTGCCCCCGGCGCCATGACGATCCACGTCGTCGTCATCCGCAGGCGGCCTCCCCGCTGGCTCGTTGGCGTGGCTGCGGTGGCGCTGGCGGCGGGGCTGTTCGCGCTGCTCGATCTCGAAGCGCCGACGTCGCCGGGTCTGGTTGCTAAGTCCCCGGGTCCGGAAGACTCGTTCGGCGCCAGTCCGATGACCCTCTACACGCCGGCGCGTATCCGTGCGCCGAGCGAATCGATTCCGGAACAGGCGCCGTCGCTTCCACCGATCGCCGCGGCAGAGCGCCCGGCGAGTCCGCCGATCGCCGCACGGCCCGAGCTGCCGTATCGCTTTCTCGGCATGTTCAGCGACGCGGAGGGTGCGGCGTTGGTGCTGCACGGTCGCGGCCGAACCGTGACGGTGCGAGCCACCGGGCCGCTCGACGACGACTACGCGGTCGATGCGATCGAGGACGGCTACCTGATGGTCCGCTACGTCCCGCTCGGCACTTCGCAGGTCCTCGAGCTCGCTGCGCGCCAACGCATCGCGGCCCCCGCTGGCTCGGTCGACGAATCGTCGCCGGACTGATAACCGGGCCGGGCGGCAGGCGCCCGCCGACCGACCGATCGATCGCGGCTTCGCGCCACCTACCCCTTGCTTGAAGCCGCCTGCTGCGCCAGCGACAGCGCGACGAAATCGACGAAGGCCCGGACCCGCGCCGCGAGCTGGTGGCGCTGCGGGTACACCGCATGGATGTCGGCATCCGGCGTGAAGAACTGCGGCAGCACCTGGACCAGGCGGCCGTTGCGCAGGAACCGTTCGATGTCCCACTCGGCCCGCATCAGGATGCCGTGGCCGTCGAGGGC
>JBDSAB010000513.1:0-8470 GCA_039922395.1 Caldimonas sp. | reverse complement strand
AGCCACGGCGGAAGCTGGCGCAAGGGCGGCCCGGACTGGTGCACCTCGCGCCTCGACTGGGACTTCCAGAAGAAGCAGCTGATCACGATGTGCCAGGACAACGGTCTGCTGGTGCTGAAGTTCGGCCCCGGCACCTGGCCGTTCTCGCACAGCACGCCGTCCCGCGAGCACAACTGACGCAGTTCAGCCTAGAGGCCGTGGCGCGAAACGCCACGGCCTTTTTCATTTCGACACGGTTCGCCGACTGCGTCTTCTGCAAGGCGCATCGAGGCTGGCCATTCGACCAAGGTCGAATCGGGTCCGCGCCCATTGATGCGCTGGCGCAGCCGGAGCAGGATCGGTGCGCGGCAGCAGCCTTCGACGTGATGCGCGGATTGCGCCCGCCGAAGGCCGCTGACTTCGTCGGAGGACAGCCGAATGAGTGACGACGCCAACCCCTCAGCCAGCAAGGACGGACCGATCACGTACCGCAATCGCTGGGCGTTCTGGATCGGCGTCGCCGCGGTGACCGCTGGCGTGCTCGGCCATTTGCCGATGTACCTGATGGGCTCGGGCAACGGCTACCGGCTGGACGGCATGGCGATGGACACGCCGATGCTGCTCGGCATGCTCGCGATCGTCGTCGGCTTCGGGCTCAGCCTCTACGGCCTCTGGCCGGTTCGGCCGACCGCGCTCGGCTCCGGACCCACGACCGCGCCCGAGATCGCGGCGCTCGACGATGCACCGCTCAACCGCCATCACGTCGCGCTGCTTGTTGCAATGGCCATCGCGGTCACGATCGACATCATGAAGCCCACTGCGCTCGCCTTCGTGATGCCGGGCATGTCGCTCGAATACGGTTTGCGCTCCCCACTCAATCCGGGCGGCACGATTCCGGTCGCGTTCGTCGCGCTGTCGGGCATCTCGGGCACGGTGCTCGGCTCGTTCCTGTGGGGCTGGCTCGGCGACCGGATCGGCCGCCGCGCGTCGATCTTGTATGCCGGTATCGCCTTCATCGGCACCTCGATCTGCGGTGCGATGCCGAGCTTCGGCTGGAACCTCGCGATGTGCTTCCTGATGGGCCTCGCGGTGGGCGGCATGCTGCCGATCTGCTACGCACTGATGGCCGAGACGATTCCGGCGCGCCACCGCGGCTGGCTGATGATCATGATCGGCGCCGACATCGCCGGCGCGTACATCCTGACGAGCTGGCTCGCCGCGGCGCTGGTGCCCGAGTACAGCTGGCGCATCCTCTGGCTGATCGGGCTGCCGACCGGCGTGCTCTTCATCCTGCTCAATCGTTGGATCCCGGAGTCGCCGCGCTTCCTGCTGGTCCACGGTCGCAACCGCGAGGCGCTCGAGGTGATGAAGCGCTATGGCGCGGTCATCCGCGAGCGCAAGGCCGCGCCGGCGCTGCTGCCGTCGCAAGCCGGCTGGTCGCTGATGCTGTCGCCCGCCAACCGCTCGCTGACCTGGGTCGTCGGCTGCCTCGCGGTCGGTGCCGGCATCGTGCTGTTCGGCTTCAACCTCTGGATCCCGACCAACCTGCGCAAGCTCGGCTTCGCAGAACCCGATGCGATGCTGCGCAACGCCGCGCTGATGGGCCTGCCGCTGACGCCGGTTGTCGCGTGGCTGTATGGCGCCTGGAGCAGCAAGAAGACGCTGCTGATCCTGACTGCGCTGACGGCCGGCGCGCTGCTCGCCTTCGCGCTGCTCGGCGACCTCGTGCTGCAGAACCGCTGGCTGCTCTACGTGCTGCTCGCGATCCCGATCTGGGGCATCAGCTCGGTGGTCTCGGTGCTGTCGGTCTATAGCTCGGAGATCTATCCGACGTTGGTCCGATCGCGCGCGGCGGGCTTTGTCGCGGGCGCGAGCAAGGCCGGCGGCGTCGCCGTGATCTCGCTCGTCGTGGTCGGCATTGCGCCGCCGTCGCCGGCGACGATCGCGCTGGTCGGCGCGGTGCCGCTGCTGGTCGCGGCGGTGCTGCTCGCGATGTTCGGGGTCGAGACCCGGCGCCGCCGCCTCGAGGAAATCGAGACCGAGAGTGCGCTCGCCGCACGCGCCCTGACGCCGGGCTACACCGGCCGTTGAGCGCGCGTAAACTGCCGCGTCGCTCGATCTGGGCATTCGATCCGCGGGCTCGGCACGGCTTGCATGGGGAACCGGTCATCAAGACTGTTGGGGTGATTCGGAACGGCTTCCGGCGCAGGCTCTGCACGCGACTTCGAACCTCGGCCATGGTCCTCGCGATGACCCTCGTCGCCTGCAGTCGGAACAGCGGCGTGCCCGAAGACGGAACCCCCGCGGCGCGCCAGGCCGCCGCAGCCTTCTTCACCGGCGTGGCGGCGCTCGAGGTCGGTGATGACGTGCGTGCCGGTGCCCGCCTCGAGGAGGTCACCAAGCTCGCGCCGGGCGAGCCGGGCGGCTGGGCGAACTGGGCCCTGCTCGCGCTTCGGCAGGGCAATTTCGATCTCGCTGCCGAGCGCCTGAAGCGGGCCCGCGAACTGGCGCCGAAGGACGGCCAGCTCGCGACGATCGCTGGTGTTTTGGAGAGCCGGCGCGGCAAGTCCGCCGAGGCGATCACGGCGTTTCGCGATGCGGCCCAGCGCCTGCCGGGCAATCTGCGCGTGGCCTATCTGCTGGCCCAGGAGCTGGAGCGTCGGGGCGCGCCGGAGAACGCGGCCGAAACGCGACGCGTGATCGACGGTTTGCTCACCGTCCAGCCCGACAACCTCGCGGTCCTGCTCGAGGTCACGCGGCTGGCCGCGCGACGCGACGACGGCGCGGTCGTCCAGTCGTCGCTCGCGAAGATCGCCGGTATGTCTGCGGCCTGGCCGCCGGCGGCAAAGGCGCAGCTCGCCGACATCCAGGGCTTCGCAAGCCAGCGCGACTTTCGCACGCTCGCGTCGCGCATGAGCCGGCTGCGCAATGCGCTGACCAGCGTCGACGAATACCAGGTCGCGCTGTCGGTGATCAAGGCGCCGGCCGGCGCTGATGCCGAGCCGGTCGGCCAGCCGCTCGCCTTGAAAGCTTTGCCGGCCGAACGAGCGCCTGCGGATGCCGGGCTGCGCTTCGCGGTTGGCGGTTCAGGCGACGAGGCGACCGGCTGGTCGTGGGTCGGAGCGATACGGCTCGACGATGTGGGCCGTCCGATGCCGGCGCGCGCGAACGCGAGCGAACTGCTGATCGGCACGGCGCCGGTCCGGCTGGCGTTTCCGGGCGGCGGTGCAAATGGCATGGTCGGTCCGGACTCGGTCTTGCAGATCGATTTCTCGTACGACTTCAAGACCGACCTGGTGTTGGCCGGTGGCGGCGGCGTGCGGCTCCATCGGCAGGTGGCGGGCGGTCAGTTCGAGGACGTCACCGCGGCCACCGGTTTGTCGGCGGCGGTGGTCAACGCGCCGTACACCGGCGCCTGGAGCGCCGACATCGAGGCCGACGGCGATCTCGATATCGTGCTCGGCCGTGCCGATGCGGCGCCTGTCGTGCTGCGCAACAACGGCGACGGCTCGCTCACAGCGATCGCGCCGTTCGCTGGCGTGTCGGGCCTCCAGCAATTCGTCTGGGTCGACCTCGACGGCGACGGCGTCTGCGATGTCGCGCTGATCGACGGTGCGGGGCAGCTGCGCGTGTTCATGAACCGGCGCCAGGGCCAGTTCGTGGAGCGCGCGGCGCCGCCTGGCTTCGGAGGCGCGAAGGCGATCGCGATCGGCCCGACGAATCGCTCCGGCGGCTTCGGCCTGCTCGTGGTCCAGGCTGGTGGCGCGATCGTTCAGGTCGCCGACTCTGGCGTGAGCGGCAAGTGGGATGTCGTCGAGGCCGCGACGATTGCGAATGCGGTCGACTTCCTGAAGGGGTCGGTCCGCCTGCTCGTCGGCGACGTGGACAACAACGGCGTGCTCGACTGGGCTCTGGCACACGCGTCGATCACGAGTACATCCGCCGAACCCGGCGTGCGGGTCTGGCTCGGGCAGCCCGACGGCACGATGAAGCCGCTCGAACAACGCATCGAGCTCGGCGCAGTGCTCGACCTCGCCGACCTTTCCGGCAACGGCCACCTCGATCTCGTCGGCCTGTCGGCGACAGGACAGGCGCGGGTCGGCACCAATCGACCCGCGCTCGCCTACCACTGGCAAGTCGTCCGTCCGCGCGCCGCGCAGGCATTCGGCGATCAGCGCATCAACCCCTTCGGCGTCGGCGGCGCCATCGAGATCCGCGCCGGGCTGCAGACCACGCGCCGGCCGATCACCGGTCCTGCGGTTCACTTCGGCCTCGGCACACTCGACCGGACCGACATCGTGCGGGTGCTGTGGCCGAACGGCGTCGTGCAGGCCGAGTTCGACGCGAAGGCGGATCAGTCGGTCGCCGCCGAGCAGCGCTTGAAGGGATCGTGCCCGTACATGTTCGCGTACGACGGCACCGCGATGACGTTCGTGAAGGACACGGTGCCGTGGGGTTCGGCGATCGGCCTGCGCATCAACACGCTCGGCTCCGCGAAGATCGCGGCGACCGAGGAGTGGTACAGGATTCCGGGCCGCCAGCTCGTGCCGCGCGACGGCTACTACGACATCCGCATCACCGGCGAGTTGTGGGAGGTCTACTACTACGACTTCCTCCAACTGACCGGTGTCGACCATCCAGAAGGCACCGCGGTGTTCGTCGACGAACGTTTCGTGATCCCGCCGGTGACGCCGGCGATCACGGTCGTCGAGACGCCGCGACCGCTGAAGGGCGCCTTCGATGATCGCGGCGCGGATGTCGGCGCCGTGCTGAGCGCGCTCGACGACCGGCTGCTCGATTCATTCGGCCGCGGGCAGTACCAGGGCGTGACGCGCGACCACCATGTCGAGCTCGATCTCGGCCCCGAGGCGGAGGTCGACGGGCCGCTCTACCTGATCGCCCACGGCTCCTTGCGGCCGACCGATTCATCGATCAATGTCGCGCTGAGCCAGGGCAAGAACTGGGCGCCGCGCGGCCTGTCGCTCGAAGTGCCGGACGGGAAGGGCGGCTGGAAGGTGGCGCGCGACGAACTGGGCTTTCCGGCCGGGCGGCGCAAGACGATCCTGGTCGATCTCGCCGGCGTTTTCGTGCCCGGAACGCCGCGTCGCGTCCGCCTGCGCACCAACCTCGAGGTCTACTGGGACCAGATCGAGTGGGCGCGCGGCCTGCCATCGTCGCTGGCGAAGACCTTCGCGATCCCGACCGCTTCGGTCGACCTGCACTACCGCGGCTACTCGGCAATCACCACGCCACCGGCCGGCGCGCCCGAGATTCCCGACTACCAGCGCCGGGTCGCGACCCAGCAGCGCTGGCGCGACCTGACCGGTTTCTTCACGCGCTACGGCGACGTTTCGGAACTCCTGAAGTCGATCGACGATCGCTACGTCATCATGAACGCCGGCGACGAGATGTCGTTCCGCTTTCCCGCCGCGCAGCCGCCCGCGCCCGGGATGCTTCGCGATTTCGTGATCAAGGGCGATGGCTGGATCAAGGACGGTGACTACAACTCGACGTTCTCGCAGACCGTGCTGCCGCTGCCGCACCACGGCGAGCGCGACTACAGCACGGCGCCAGGCCGGCTCGAGGACGAGTGGGTCTACCGGCGCCATGCCGAGGACTGGCAGACGTACCACACCCGCTACGTCGGCGTGCCGCTGGCCGGCCGGCCTTTGAGCGCGAGCGCACGATGACGACGCGGCGCATCCTGAAAGTCGCCCTGGCCGTGGTCTTTGCGCTGCTGCTGGCGGTGCCGACGCTGATCAAGCGCTTCGGCGATCCGTCTGCGGACGCAGGCGAAGCGCTCAGCGCGGCGGCATCGGCCGACGGCTTTCGTTTCACCGAGGTCGCGAAGGCGGTCGGCATCGACTTCCGGCACCGCTCGCCGACCCTCGATGCGAAGCTCGCGCCGATCATGCCGGAGGTGGCCTCGCTCGGCGCCTCGGTCTCGATCGTCGACTTCGACCGCGACGGCTGGCCCGACATCTACCTGACCAACAGCGCCGAGGGCAGCCGCAATGCGCTGTACCGCAACCTCCACGACGGCACCTTCAAGGACGTCGCCGGCGAGCTCGGCATCGCCGACGTCAACCAGGTCGGCACCGGCGTGTCGATGGGCGCGGTCTGGGGCGACTTCGACAACGATGGCTACGAAGACCTGCTGCTGATCAAGTGGGGCCGGCCCGAGCTCTTTCACAACGAAGGCGGCAAGGGCTTCAAGCGGGTGTCCGAGCAGGCCGGGCTGCCGGCCTGGATCAATGCGAACACCGCCGTCTGGTTCGACTATGACGGCGACGGCCTGCTCGATCTCTTCATCGGCGGCTACTACCGCGAGGACCTCGACCTCTGGCGTCTGAACACGACCAAGATCATGCCGGACAGCTTCGAGTACGCGACCAACGGCGGCCGCAAGTACCTGTTTCACAACCTCGGCGGCGGGCGCTTCGAGGAGGTCTCGGAGAAGATGGGCATCTCGAGCCGGCGCTGGGCGCTTGCTGCGGCGGCCACCGACCTGCGCGGCACCGGTCGCCCCGATCTCTTCGTCGCGAACGACTACGGCGTCTCCGAGCTGTACGTCAACGACGGCCAGCGTTTTCGCGAGGTCGGCAAGCAGAGCGGCGTCGGCGCGGCGCCGAAGAGCGGCATGAATGCAGCCTTCGGCGACATCTACAACGAGGGCCACTTCGCGATCTACGTGTCGAACATCTCGGAGGACGGCATCCTGATCCAGGGCAACAACCTGTGGGTGCGCGGCGCGGGCGCATCGGCGGAACTGCGCTACGACAACCTCGCGCGCGAGTCGGGTGTCGAGCTCGGCGGCTGGAGCTTCGGGGCCCAGTTCGGCGACCTCAACAACGACGGTGCGCTCGACCTCTATCTGACCAACGGCTACATCTCGCTCGATCGCCAGCGCAGCTACTGGTACGACTTCTCGAAGGTTGCCGGCGGCAACAGCCTGATCATCGGTGACGCGAAGAACTGGCCGGCGTTCGACGGCCGCAGCCTGTCGGGCTACCAGACCAAGCGGGTCTGGATGAACGACGGCTCGGGGCGCTTTCGCGATGTCGCCCAGCAGGTCGGTGTGACCGATGTCTACGACGGCCGCGCGGTCGCGCTGGTCGACCTCTGGAACCGCGGCGTCCTCGATGCGGTGG
The DNA here is from genome assembly GCA_039922395.1 of Caldimonas sp. Classification (GTDB taxonomy): domain Bacteria; phylum Pseudomonadota; class Gammaproteobacteria; order Burkholderiales; family Burkholderiaceae_C; genus Schlegelella_A. The sequence continues at coordinate 1,340 of JBDSAB010000513.1, read as the reverse complement.
TCGCGAACCAGAACGGCCCGGCGCTCGTCTATCGCAACGCGGTGCGCGATGCGAACCAGTGGCTGATGTTCGAGCTCGAGGGGAGTTCCAGCAACCGCAGCGCGATCGGCGCGCAGCTGACCTTGTTCTGGAACGGGATGAAGCAGATCCAGACCGTTTCCGGCGCCAGCGGCTTTGCGGCGCAGAACGACCGGCGCCTGCACTTCGGGCTCGGGCCGCAGCCGAAGGTCGAGCGCGCCGAGATCCGCTGGCCGTCGGGCAAGCGCCAGACGCTCGACGCCCTTCCGTTGAACCAGCTGCACCGCATCCGGGAGCCCGCATGAACGCCCAAGGAAGCACCTCCCTGCCGATCGCTTCGAAGCCGGGCGCCGCCACGCCGGTCGCGCCGCCGAAGCCGCCGAATCCTTACATCGTGCCGGCGTTCATCACCTGCATCCTGGTCACCGGGCATCTGACGTTCGGCATCCTCGAGAGCTACTCGAAGACGATCGCCGCGATCCTCGTGAGCATCGTGATCGAGCTGGGACTCGGCCGGCTGATCTACGGCAAGTGGCCGCATCCGGCGAGCGCGTACATCACCGGCATCAGCGTCGGCATCCTGATCCGCTCGCCGGCGTTCTGGCCGTACGCGCTCTGCGCCGCGATCTCGATCGTTTCGAAGTACGTGCTGCGGGTGCGCGGCCGGCACCTCTGGAACCCGTCGAACTTCGGCATCTCGGCGATGCTGTTTCTGGCCGGCGACCGCGTCGGCAGCCTGAACATCCAGTGGGGCAACTACCTCTGGCCGATGCTGATCATCTGGCTGCTCGGCGGCTTCATCGTGCGCCGGCTGCACCGGCTGCACATCACCGCGACGTACGTGATCGCGTTCGTCGCCTTCGCGTTCATGCGCAGCTGGCTGACCGGCAGCCCCTGGGAGGCGGAGATCGCGCCGATCACCGGGCCGATGTACCAGCTCTTCATCTTCTTCATGATCACCGACCCGAAGACGACGGTGCAGGGCCGCAACGCGCAGTGCGCGGTCGCGTTCATGGTCGCCGCGGTCGAGATGGTGCTGCGCCTGAACCAGGTCGTCTACGCGCCGTACTACGCGCTCTTCTTCGTCGGCCCGACTGCGCTGCTGATCGAGATGGCCTTGCAGTCGCATCGGGCGCGCCAGACGTCGAAGATGCCGGCCTGATGGAGAGCGTCGCGTCCGCACCCGCATCGTCGAGTCGCTCGCGGCGCACGGCGACGTGGCTCGCAGTGCTTGGCCTGGCCGTGCTGGCCGGAGCAGCCGGGTGGTGGGCGTGGCAGCGCGCCCACCGATACGACATGGTGCAGACGCTCGCCCGGTTCGC
>JBDSAB010000512.1:0-4823 GCA_039922395.1 Caldimonas sp. | reverse complement strand
GCCAAGGCGGCGCGAGACGGAACGGCTGCGGATCTGCATGCCATTCCGGACGGCTTCTACCTGGTGGGCGACTCCGAACGGCCCGAGCCCGAGTTCCAACGCGCGCTGATCGACGCGGTGCGACCGGTGACCCACATCGCCCAACCCGACGCAGAGGGCCGCATCATCGGCGTGGCGATGCAGCAGGAGGGTGTCATCCATCTCGCGAAGCGCAGCTCAGGGCTGTGCGGCGGCATGACCGACGCTCGCTTCGTGACCACCACCGAGGTCTACCCCGACAGCCCGACAGCGACCCCCGCGCAGTGCAACGACGCGCAGGTGGCGAGTGTTCGGGCCGCCATCGAGTACTTGCTGCGCGCGTGAGCACGAATAAACCGACTACGACAGGAGACCCCATGTTCCGTGCCTTGCTTGCCATTGCCCTGCTCGCCGCACTCCCGGTGCAAGCCCAGGAGTGGCCCACCAAGCCCGTTCGAATGATCGTGCCGTTCCCGCCGGGCGGCGGCACCGACACGGTCGCGCGACCGCTGGCCGCCAAGCTGGGGCAGATCCTCGGTCAGCAGATCGTGATCGACAACCGCGGCGGCGCCGGCGGCACGATCGGCGCCGGCATCGCGGCGAAGTCGCCGGCCGACGGCTACACGGTGCTGCTGTATTCCGTGCACGGGGCCGTCGCTGCTGCCGCGTACAAGACGCTGCCCTACGACCTGCAGAAGGATCTGGTTCCGGTCACCACGGCGGCGATCTTTCCCGACGTGCTCGTTGCGGCCAACCGTGTACCGGCGAAGACCTTGCCCGAGCTCATCGCGTGGGCCAAGTCCAATCCGGGCAAGCTCAATTGCGGCTCGGCGGGCAACGGCACCTCGCGTCACCTCTCGTGCGAGCTGTTCAATGTCGCGGCCGGCGTCAACGCGACGCACGTGCCTTACAAGGGCACCGGGCCGGCGACGCAGGCGCTCGTCGCCGGCGAGATCGACTGGATCTTCGAGGCGCTCGGCAGTGCTGCCGGCCAGATCCGCGCCGGCACCGTCCGCCCGATCGTCGTGACCTCGGCAAAGCGCTCGCCGGCGTTTCCGGAAGTCCCCACTGCGATGGAGTCCGGCCTGAGCGGCTTCGAGGTCACGTCGTGGTACGGCCTCTGGGTGCCGGTCGGCACGCCGCCCGCCGTGATCCAGAAACTGCAGGGCGCCGTCGTCAAGGCATTCGCCGATCCGGAGCTGAAGGACACGTGGGCCAAGCTCGGTGCCGAGCCCGGCGGATCGTCACCCGAAGCTTTCCGCGCCCTCATCGAACAGGACGTCGCGAAGTGGGACAAGGTGGTTCGCGAAGCGAAGATCACGCTCGAGTAGGCGCTCGTCGACATTCAAGATTCGCCGCGCTGCGCTCCGTTCGTGGCACCCGTTCTCGGCTCGAGCTCCTCGACGCCGGCGGCGATGCGCAGAAAGGTCTGGTACCGCTGCCGCGCCTCGGATCCGGCGCCGGCAGCCTGCGCAGCATCGGCTTTCTGGCTCCTGGGCTTGATCCGGGCGGCCTCTGGCACGATGCCACGCACCACGCCCATGGTTTCGCGTGCCTTGTCCACTCGACCCATTCCGACGTAGAGCGCTGCGGTCACCATGTAGGCGGGAAGAAAGGTCGGCGCGGCCGTTGTTGCCCGCTTGGCCCACGTCAATCCTTCGGCGTACCTTCCTGCGGCCAAGTGGGCTTGGGCCAGGTTCTCGAATGTGTTGAACATGAAGGGATCGCGAGGGTTGATGCGAAGCGCGCGCTCCATGAGTCGAATTCCCTCTTCGGGCGCGCCGGAGTAGGCGAGGATGAAGCCGGAGTTCGACAGGACGACAGAGTCATTCGGATTCGACCGCCAGGCGAGGTCAGCCTCCAACCTGGCTTCTTCCCATCGACCCTGTGGAGGCGAATAGGCCAGCAAAGCGGCCTTCAGCGCATGAGCGGCTGAAGAAGAAAGTGAGATGGCGCGCTCGGCCATGCCCATCGCCTCCTGCCAATCCGCGTAGGGATCAACCGAGGTTCGATAGGCGATGTTCTGCCACTGAACAAAGGCGACCGCCTTGAGAGCCTCGAGGGATTCGAGGTCTAGCCGCAAGGCGGCGCGCCCAAGGGCCAGCGCTTCCACACGAGCTTTCGCGTCCGAGCGTTGAAAACCATCCCACGCCGTCGCCAGCGCTCTCTGTGCGATCTCGTAGGCACTGACGTCTCGCGGCCTTCGCCGAGCCCTCACCGCCTCCGCGACGTTCACTTGCGGCGCAATGGCTCCGACGATGCATTCCACGACTTCGTCCTGCACCGCGAAGACATCAGTCACGACCCGATCGTATTTCTCGGCCCAGACGTGCTTGCCTGAGAAAGAGTCGATCAACTGAGCCGTGACGCGGATTCGCTCGGCCGACCTTCGGATGCTGCCCTCAACGACATAGCGCACCCCCAGCTCTCGGCTGACCTTCTTAACGTCGACCGGCTCGCCCTTGTAGGTGAACGAAGAGTTGCGGGCGATGACGAACAACGAGTCGAATCGCGATAGCTCGGTGATGATGTCTTCGGTGATCCCGTCCGTGAAGTACTCCTGCTCCGGATCGCCGCTCATGTTGTTGAAGGCCAGCACGGCGACAGAAGGTCGATCGGGCAGCGAGAGATCAACACCAATGTCCGCGAGCGGCGCGGCAGCGGTCACCGGTGCATCGTCACCTGCGCTGTGCATGCGGTAGACGTGAACGGGCTCCGGCATGTTCTTGACGGACTGTTTGCCGAGGTCGTGGAAGCGAACATCCATCTTGCCCGCGACGGCGACGCGGATCGACTCCGAGACGGCGATGCCGCCTGGTTCTGAGAGCCCCTCGAGGCGGGCGGCGATGTTCACGCCATCGCCGTAGATCGATCCGTCGGACTTTTGAAGGACATCGCCCAGGTGGATGCCGATGCGGAATCGCATGGCGCGGTCGTGTTGAGGTCCTGAGGTGAAATGGCCTTGGACGGCGAGAGCCGCCTTCACCGCACCAGCAGCGGTGCCGAAGAACGCGAGAACAGAGTCGCCTGCCATATCGACGATCTGGCCGCCATTTGCCTCCGTCTCGGTCCGGAAGGTCGTGCGTGCGGAGTCGAGGGCAGCCACCGTGGCAAACTCATCGAGTGACATCAGCCGCGAATAGCCAGCGACATCTGCGGCCAGGATAGCGGCGAGACGACGCTTCATTTCGATCTGACTCACGGCTCGCACCCCCAAACGCGCTGCGGCTTAGGGATCGTACTGCTTCGGCTTGTGCAAGCCGCTAGCGCTGGCGAGCGGAGAGAGCCCAGATACGCGAGGTCGGGGCGAGCAGAAACACGCCGCTTGACGAGCCGCCCTTTGATGTAATATGATGAGTGTCATATAAAGGCAAACCCATGAGCCGCACCCCCAATAGCCGCAAGCACGAGACGCACGAGCGCATCGTCGATGTCGCGGCGCGGGCGATCCGGCGGCATGGCTACGCAGGCGTCGGCGTTGCCGACGTGATGAAGGAAGCCGGCCTGACTCACGGCGGCTTCTATGCCCATTTCGATTCGCGCGACGCGCTGATCATCGAGGCGCTGGAGCGCGCCGGCCGCGACAGCGGCGAAGCGGTGAAGCGGGCGCTCGAGCGCCGCGCCGCGAAAGGCGTGAGCGCCTTCCGGGCCTTTGTCGAGGCGTACCTCGGCGACGAGCACCTCGCGTCGCTCGAGACCGGCTGCCCGGTCGCCGCGCTGGCGTGCGACATGCCGCGCCAGACGGATGCCGTGCGCGAAGCGTCGGCCATGCGTGTGCGGCGGCTCGTCGCCGGCGTGCAGTCGGCATTGCCGCACGCATCGCGCGCGACGGCCAGCGTGGTGGCCGGCACGCTCGTCGGCACGCTGCAACTGGCGCGGGCGCTGGGTGCCAGCGCCGACGGCCGCGCCGTGCTCTCGGCGGCACGCAAGGCACTCGTCCAGCAATACGACACACCGGAAGCGGCGGCCCACTGAGGCCGCCGGTTCAACCAGATTGCTGCCTCGTCCTAGCCGCTCAAGTCCCCACTCGCCCTCGAATATGACGTGCGTCATATATTGCCACCCTCACCCAGGAGACTTCTCATGAAGATCGACAACGCCGTCGCCATCGTCACCGGTGCCAACCGCGGCATCGGCCTCGCCTTCACCCGCGCGCTGCTGGCGCGCGGCGCGCGCAAGGTCTACGCCGGTGCGCGTGATCCCTCGACCGTCACCGAGCCCGGTGTCCTGCCGATCCGGCTCGACGTGACGAAGCCCGATGAAGTGGCAGCCGCCGTCGCGCGCGCTGGCGACGTGACGCTCGTCATCAACAACGCCGGCGTCGGCCAGCTCGGCGGCTTTCTGGCCGCGGACAGCGAAGAGAGCGCGCGCCGTCATCTCGAAACCAACTTCTTCGGCATGCTGCGCATGAGCCATGCCTTCGCGCCGGTGCTCGCTGCCAACGGCGGCGGCGCGCTGCTCAACGTGCTGTCGATCGTGTCGTGGATCAACGGCGGACAGTTGGCGGCGTACGCGGCCAGCAAATCGGCGGCCTGGTCGCTCACCAACTCTCTGCGTCACGAGCTGGCTGCGCAACAGACCCAGGTCCTGGCACTCCACATGGCGTTCGTCGACACCGACCTCGTGCGCTTGATCGAGGGCCCCAAGACCAGCCCCGACGAAATCGTCGCCCGTGCGCTCGACGGGCTCGAAGCCGGCCTCGACGAAGTGCTGGCCGACGAGCGCACGCGGCTCGTCAAGCAGGGCCTGACGGCGGCGCGGCCGAGCTACCTGCCGCAGCTCGCCTAGACCGCATCGATTGCGAC
>JBDSAB010000511.1:0-5734 GCA_039922395.1 Caldimonas sp. | reverse complement strand
CCGGCGAGCGGTTCAGCATCGTCGACGCCGTGTTCGGGCCGGTATTTCGCTACTTCGACGTGTTCGATGAAATAGCCGACTTCGGTTTCTTCGCCGACCTCCCGAAGGTCACGGCCTGGCGAATTCGCCTGGCGGGGCGGGATTCGATCCGCCGGGCCGTACGACCGGAGTATCCGGCGCTGCTCGCGCAGTTCATCAGGGATCGCGGGTCCGAGCTTTCAAGACGAGCTGCGATGCCGACAGCGGGATGACGACGAGGGGCTCGTCGACATCCACTCGTTCCGTTCGAGTCAACTGTTCCTCGACGCGTAATGGTCTCTTGGCCTCCGAGGCGATTCCAAGTTGGCGCCTCTTCGGCGAGAGTTCTTCAACGCGCTGCGAGTCCGAGGAGGGAGCCCTTCTCCTTCTGGCGGCCCACCAGCAAGGAGTTGTCATGGATCGCATCAGCACCCTCACAGTCGAACCCACCGGGGCCGGGGCCTCCGCAACGACATCGATTGGTTCGACGAAGGCCGTCCGCGCGGCGCCCGTTCATCCGCTGTGGTTGCGCGTCACGCATTGGCTCAACGCGATCGCCGTGGTGCTGATGGCGACCAGCGGCTGGCGCATCTACAACGCATCGCCGGTCTACGACATGCGTTTCCCTGGAGAAATGACGCTGGGTGGCTGGCTCGGAGGTGCGTTGCAGTGGCACTTCGCCGGCATGTGGCTGCTGGCATTCAACGGCCTCGTCTACCTGATCTTGAATCTGGCCGGCGGCCGATTCAGGAACAAATTTTTCCCTCTCAGCGCAGTCGGTGTGTGGAACGACCTGCGCGAGGCCCTGCGCGGCCGGCTCTCGCACGCCGATCCCCGGCACTACAACGGCTTGCAGCGGCTGGCCTACCTTGTGGCGATCGTCGATCTGGCAGTGCTCGTCCTGTCCGGCCTGGTCCTGTGGAAGTCGGTGCAGTTCCCGCTGCTGCGCGAGCTGCTGGGTGGCTATGAAGGAGCACGCCGGGTGCACTTCTTCGCCATGGCCACGCTGGTGGCTTTCGCGGCGGGTCATGTGCTGATGGTGGCACTCGTGCCGCGAACCCTGATCACCATGATTCGTGGCCGCTGAAGGAGATGTCGATGAACCTCACCAAACGCTCGATCGTCACCACCGCCGGCGGCGACGCCGCGGTCAAGGACGCACTGAAGCTGCTGTCGCACCGCATCGAGCAGCCTGCGCGGCGCGCATTCCTGCAGCGCTCGCTGACGCTGGGCGGCGTCGCCATGCTCAGCGGCTGCAACCTCGTCGACGGCAACAGCATCGACGCCGCGCTGGCAAGCATCTCGCGCCTCAACGACCGTGCGCAGGGCCTGATCTTCGATCCGAATCGGCTGGCGCCCACCTACCCGGACTCGATGGTCAGGCGTCCCTTTCCGTTCAACGCCTACTACGGTGAGAACGAAGTCCGCGTCGTCGACAGCGACGCGTGGCGACTCGAAGTCACCGGCCTGGTGGCCGACAAGCGCCAGTGGACGTTGGCCGATCTGCATGCAATGCCGCAACAGGAGCAAGTCACGCGGCACATCTGCGTCGAGGGATGGAGCGCAGTCGGCAAATGGGGCGGCGTGCCGTTCGCGCATTTCCTGAAGCGCGTCGGCGCCGACCTCAGTGCGAAGTACGTGGGTTTCAAGTGCGCAGACGACTATCACACCAGCATCGACATGGCGACCGCGCTGCACCCGCAGACGAACCTGTCGCTCACCTATGACGGGACGGTACTGCTGCCGAGAAACGGCTACCCGTTGAAGCTACGCATGCCGACCAAGCTGGGCTACAAGAATCCGAAACACATCCGGGCCATCTACGTCACCAACACCTACCCGGGCGGCTACTGGGAAGACCAGGGCTACAACTGGTTCGGAGGCAGCTGAGTCAACTCATCCGCTCCGGCACAACGGCATTTTCCATTCACTCTACTCACTCAATCAAGGAAATCATCATGCACAAGATCACCGCAACCCTGCTCTCGGTCTGCCTCTCGATGGCCGCGGATCACGCCTTCGGGCAGGACGCGATGACCAGGGACGCCATGAAGCCCGACGCGATGGCGAAGGACGTCGCGAAGAAGGACAGTGCATCGAAAGACGCCATGAAGCCCGATGCCATGGCAAAGGACGCGATGAAGAAGGACGCCGCGCCGAAGGATGCGATGAAGAAGGACGCGATGGCCCACGACGCCATGAAACCCGATGCCATGACAAAGGACGTCGTGAAGAAGGATGCCATACCGAAGGATGCAATGAAGAAGGACGCAATGGCGCCGGACGCGATGAAAAAGTAGTCGCGCCGCGGCGCGTGCGAATCCCTTCGCCAGCCCATTCCAAGGGCGTGCGCCCACGCCACCGACATCGCCGCCAACCTTTGATCCATTCCAAGGCCGAGCATGAGCACCATACGAACTTCTCAACCTCAGACGCCGGCGCGCGCGGCTCGCCTCATGGCCTCTCCGGTTGTCCGGATCGTTCTTGGGATTGTTTCGGTCGCCGCTCCCGTTGTCCTGACACTTTGGCTCGCACACGCTGCGTTTGACAAGTCGATGCGTGTCATGTGGCCTCAATTTCTCGCGGCCGTGCTTTCTGTGGCCGGCTACTGCTTCTATGTGCGCCGCATTGAGAAGCGATCGGTCGTAGAGCTGTCGCGGCTCGGTGCATTACACGAGCTGGCCCTTGGTGCGCTCGGCGTCGCCGTACTTCTGGCGGTGACGATGGGCGCCTTGTTGGTGGCCCGAAGCTATCAAGTCACCGGAAGCAACAGCTGGACGATCCTCATCGTTCCCGTCGCCGAATTGGCTCTCGTGGCCTTCTTCGAAGAGTTGATTTTTCGCAATATTGTTTTCCGCATCGTCGAGAAGTCGTTCGGTAGCTGGATTTCACTCGGCCTGCCTCGTTGATCTTTTGCGATGAGCCATCTACCCAACGAAGGCGTGACCGTACTGGCCGTGGCTGTGACCGCGGTGGCAGGTGTGATGCTGGGTGCGGCATTCATGGCGACTGGTCGGCTGTGGCTACCCATCGGCATGCACTTCGGATGGAACTACATGGTCGGCACCGTGCTCTCGATCGCGGTCTCCGGCCACCAGGGCAAGGGTCTGGTGCAAGGGACTCTCGTCGGCCCCGAATGGCTTACGGGTGGAGCCTATGGAATCGAAGCGTCCGTCCCAGGGCTGGCGGCCGTATTGCATGCAAGCGCATTTCTGATTGCATTGGCGCGCAAACGAGGCCGTGTCGTGCTGCCCTACTGGAGACAGAAGTCCGGATCCGCTACTGGCTTGCGCACTGTTGCCGCAGGCAACTTGCTGTGAAGAGTCAGAAGGCTGCCTCCTGCCGAACCGAGTATCGAGAAAGATCGTGACGCTCTTCATCTTGTCGTATCTGGCCGGGGCGCTGACCATCCTCGCGCCGTGCATCTTGCCGGTTGTTCCTTTCGTGTTCGCACGGGTCGACCAGCCTTTTGTTCGCAGCGGCTTGCCGCTGCTGGCCGGCATGGCGCTGAGCTTCGCCGGCGTCGCCACGCTTGCGACGATCGGTGGAGCCTGGGCCGCCGAGGCCAACGAGATCGGGCGCGGTGCGGCACTTGCACTGCTCGCGGCGATGGGCCTGGCGCTGCTGGCGCCCCGGCTGGCCGAGCGTGTGACTCGGCCGCTGGTAGCGCTTGGCGCGCGCCTTGCCGAAGGCGCTCGGCGCAATGCGAAGGCCACGGGCCGATCGGCGCTGCCCTCGTTCGTTCTCGGCGTTGCCACCGGTCTGCTGTGGGCGCCTTGCGCAGGCCCGGTGCTCGGTCTCGTCCTGACGACGGCCGCTCTGCAGGGAGTCAGCGCGCGAACCGCTCTGCTGTTGCTGGCCTATGCGGCCGGCGCTGCGACCTCGCTCGCGTTGGCGTTGTGGGTTGGCGGGCGCGTGTTCGTGGCGATGAAACGCTCGCTCGGTATCGGCGAATGGTTGCGGCGGGGGCTGGGCGTCGCGGTCCTGGCCGGCGTGACGGCCGTGGGCCTGGGTCTCGATACGGGTCTCTTGGCGCGGCTGTCGCCGGGCGGTGGCAGCTCACTAGAGCAGGATCTGCTGGATCGCCTGCAGCCCCAACGCGTTTCTGCCTCGGATCGGCCAGGCGAAACTCAGCGAGCATCGAATGTGCCGGCGCTGATCAAGCCCGGCCTGGTTGGAACTGCCAGTCCTGCGACTCCAGCGCTGGTTCTCCCCGTCGAAGGCGAACTGCCCGAACTGTCGGGCGCGACGGGCTGGTTGAACTCGTCGCCGCTGTCGCCGCAGTCACTGCGCGGCAAGGTCGTGCTCATCGACTTCTGGACCTTCGGCTGCATCAACTGCCAGCGCGCGCTTCCCCACGTGCGAGCCTGGGCCGAGAAGTACAAGGACCAGGGCCTCGTTGTCATCGGCGTGCATGCGCCGGAATTCGCCTTCGAACGCAAGACGGAGAACGTGAAGCGCGCCGTCGGAGATCTCGGTCTGACATTTCCGATTGCGACCGACAACGACTTCGCGATCTGGCGTTCGTTCTCCAACCAGTACTGGCCGGCCAACTACTTTGTCGACGCTCAGGGGCGCATCCGCTTTCATCACTTCGGAGAAGGCGAGTACGAACGGTCCGAACAGGTGATCCGGCAGCTTCTCGATGAGGCCCGCGAGTCCCACGCCAATGCCAAGGGCGCGACAAGTGCCTTGCCCGCGTCTCTCGACGTTCACGACTCGGTATCCCATGGTCTAGGAGCGTCCACGACTGGGAGCGGAACATGACCTTCTCGCGCTATGTCGCCGCTGGGTTGCTGGTGTGCCTGCCTGCCGTGAACGTCGCTGCGCAAACCGGTACAAGGCCGCTGGAGCCAGCACCGTCCATGGACCGGGGAACGTGGCTTCTGCCTCAGGCCTACGAGGTCGAGCTCGCATTGAGCGCCGGGCCCGAACACCTTCGTGCGGACGCGACGGTCTACGTATTCGGAAGCGGTGGCTACGAAAAGGTCCGGGCGGGGACCAACGGATTCACCTGCTTGGTGAACCGCGACCGCTTCCAGTCGGGCGACCGAACGCTCCGGCCGACGTGCTGGGATACGGAGGGTGGAGTCACCATCGTTCCGGTGATGCTGCGCGTTGGGGAACTGCTCGCACAAGCAAAAACCGCGACAGAAATCAGGCGCGACCTCGAAGCAGGCTTCGACGATGGGCGCTTCTCAGCGCCACACAAGGCGGGGATCGCGTACATGCTGCGTGGCGATGTGCAGGTAGATCCGAACAGCCACCGGGTCAACGGGCAGTCGTTTCCGCCCCACTACATGATCTATGCGCCCGGAGTCTCGAATCGAGACATCGGAATCAGCGAGGACGCGGCCAAGGATCACTTCGCGTTGCCGTTCGTCTATGCAGGCTATTCCGGCGGGGCGCGAACGCGCTACATCATCGTCCTGGCGACTGAAGGCAAGGGGCACAGCCACTAGCCATGGGCCGAGCCTACTCCGACATTGCCTTTACGCCCGCCGTGCGTGCCATGCAGACCCGCATGGGGACGCGGTCCGCGTACGCGGCGCTGGACCGGACCGCTGACAGGCGCGACGCGCTGACTGCCGACGAGGTCGAATTCATCCAGGAGCGCGATACCTTCTACCAGGCAACGGTCAGTGAGTCGGGCTGGCCCTACGTGCAGCACCGTGGCGGCCCGCCAGGATTCCTGAAGGTGCTCGATGCGAAGACC
>JBDSAB010000510.1:0-6425 GCA_039922395.1 Caldimonas sp. | reverse complement strand
GCCTCGTCGACGAGCAGCGACAGCGTCCGCGCATCGCCGTCGATGCGGATGCGGTCGCCGTCTCGAACCCAGCCGATCGGGCCGCCGAGGGCGGCCTCGGGGCCGACGTAGCCGACCATCATGCCGCGCGTCGCGCCCGAAAAGCGTCCGTCGGTGATGAGCGCGACCTGCTCGCCCATGCCCTGGCCGTAGACGAGCGCGGTAACGCCCAGAATCTCGCGCATGCCCGGGCCGCCGCGCGGGCCTTCGTTGCGGATGACGAGCACGTCGCCGGCCGCATAGCGCCGTTCGCTGACGGCCGCGAACGCGTCCTCCTCGCACTCGAAGACGCGCGCCGTGCCTTCAAAGACATTCGTCTTCAAGCCGGCGATCTTGATGAGCGCGCCGTCGGGCGCGAGGTTGCCCTTGAGCACGACGACGCCGCCGGTTGCGCTCAGCGGCGCCGTGGCACTACGTACCACGTCGCCGTCCGGTCCGGCGTGCGACGCGAGTTCCTCGGCCAACGTCTTGCCCGACAGGGCCAGGGTGTCGCCATGCAGGTGGCCACCGTCGAGCAGCGCCTTCAGCACCGCGGCGACGCCGCCGACGCGATGGAGGTCGACCGCGAGGTAGCGGCCGCCCGGCTGCAGGTCGGCGATCAGTGGCGTGCGCGCGAACACCTCGGCGACGTCGTCGAGGGTGAAGCGGATGCCGGCTTCGTGGGCGATCGCCGGCAGGTGCAGCCCCGCGTTGGTCGAGCCGCCGGTCGCGGCGACGGCAGCGGCAGCGTTCTCGAGTGATTTGCGTGTGACCAGATCGCGCGGCAGCGGTCCGCCGTCGCGCACGATTTCGGCGGCGCGTCGTCCTGCCCGGCGCGCCAGCGCGAGGCGCTCGACGTAGACCGCCGGCAGCATCGCCGAGCCGGGCAGCGCGAGACCGAGCGTCTCCGACACCATCGCCATCGTGTTCGCGGTGAACTGGCCTGGGCACGAGCCGAGTGTCGGTGCGCAGGCGTGGCCGAGCTCGTTCAGCTCGTCTTCCGTCATGCGCCCGGCCAGCACCGCGCCGACGCTTTCGTAGGTGGTGAGGATCGTGACGTCGCGGCCGCGCCAGGTGCCGGGCAGCATCGCGCCGCCATAGACAAAGACGCTCGGGCAGTTGAGCCGGACCATCGCCATCATCACGCCGGGCAAGGTCTTGTCGCAGCCGGCGAAGCCGACCAGGCCGTCGTAGGCATGGGCGCGCATCACCGCCTCGATCGAGTCGGCGATCAGCTCGCGCGACACCAGGCTCATCCGCATGCCCTTGTGGTTCATCGAGACGCCGTCGGACACCGAAATCGTCGTGAACGGCACCGGCAGCGCGCCGCCCGCGGCGACGCCAAGCCGAGCGGCATCGGCCTGCGGGCCGAGCGACATCGAGCACGGCGTGTTCTCGCCGTGCTGGCTGACGATGCCGATGAACGGTTTGCCGAAGTCGGCCTCGTCGACGCCGGTCGCGCGCAGGAAGGCGCGGTGCGGCGCACGGTCGAGCCCTTCGGTGATCAGCGCGGAGCGCAGCGGCTTCGCTGTCGGTTTCGATGTCGTCATGCAGTCTCCCGATGGGTGCGGATCACTTCGTCGATCGACGCATCGCAGGTCAGGCCGATCCGGCGTCCGCGCTCGAACGCGCAGTCGAGCGGCCAGCGTCCGAACTGCGCCTCGATCGCCGCTTGCGGATCGAAGCGGATCCGCGCCCGAGCGGTCGGATCGGCCTGCGCGAGGGCCGCCACGATGTCGGCGATCGACACCGCGAGCGATGGCGTCGTCAGCGCGCGGCGCGGGCCGAGCATCGCCCCGTCGACCTGCGCGAGGCGGATCAGGTTGGCGATCGCGTGGCCGAGCGAGACGATCCAGATCGTCGCGTCGGGTGTCACCGGACAGACGTAGTCGCGTCCGGCCAGCGGCTCGCGGATCAGGTCGCTGTTGAAGCCCGACAGCGCGCCGTTCGCGAGCGGCGGCCGCACGACGACGCCCGACAGCCGCAGCGCGCGGCCGTCGATGAAGCCGCGCCGCGTGCAGTCGTCGATCAGCAGCTCGCAGGCGCGCTTGTGCGCGCCGTAGCTCAGGGTCGGCTCCGGTGGCGTCGCGTCGTCGATGCGGGCCGGCAGCGGAATGCCGAAAACCGCGATCGAGCTGGCATAGACGACGCGCGCGGTCGGTCCGCCGCTCGCGGCCTGCGCGCGGCAACGCTCGAGCAGCGCGATCGTCGCGTCGAGGTTGACGCGCTTGCCGAGCGCGTAGTCCGCCTCGGCCGCGCCGCTGACGACGCCGGCGAGGTGGAAGACGACGTCGACCGGTTCGGCGAACAAGCGGTCATGGAGGGCGGAGTCGTCGATCTCCCCGCGGGTCCAGGTCGCGCTCGGGGGCGTGCCTGACGGCCGATCGACCCGATCGGTCAGCACGAACGACGAGTCTTGCCACGCCGACGAGGTCAGCGGGTGTGTCGCCAGTGACTCGACAAGCGCGCTGCCGATGAAGCCGGCCGCGCCGGTCACGAGCACGCGCATCACGGGCGTCGCACGGCGGTCACGCCGCCGGCGCCGTGATGTCGGTGGCGGTCTGCTGCTCGACCCAGCGCGCCATTGCGCTGACGCTCGCGTCCGGATCGTTGGCGAGCGCGGCGGCGCGCCAGAGCTGCTGCGTCAGCGCCGAGATCGGCGTCGGCAGCTGCGCCGCGCGGCCGAGCTCGGTCGCGATGCCGATGTCCTTCAGCATCAGCGCGAGCTTGAACGGATCGTCGAAGGCGCGGCTGATGATCCGCTTCTTGACGTGGGTCTGCGACACCCACGACATCCCGGTCGACTCGTTCAGCACGTCGGTCATCACGGAAGGATCGAGACCGTAGCGCTTGCCGATCACGAGGCCTTCGGCCAGCGCGATGAAGTTGACCGACGTGATCAGGTTGTTCAGGCACTTCATCGCGTGGCCCGCGCCGAGCGGACCGAGGTGGAACACGGCGCGCCCCATCACGTCGAGCAGCGGCCGCACGCGCGCCACGTCGATCGAGTCGCCGCCGACCATGAAGACCAGCTCGGCCTGTTCGGCGCCCCATTGCGCGCCCGACACCGGTGCGTCGACCATCGCGACGCCGCGCTCGGCGAGCAGTCGCCCGGATTCGTGCGTCAGCCACGGCTCGGACGACGACGTGTCGAGCAGCAGCGAGCCGGGCCGGAAGCCGGCGAGCAGACCCTCCGGTCCGGCGACGAGGTCGCGCACCACTTCGCCGTTCGGCACCATCGTGATCACGATGTCGCTGCGCCGCGCGACCTCGGCCGGCGAGGCCGGTGCCGATGCACTGGGCAGGGTCGACGCGAGCCGCGTCGCCTGGCCCGCGCGCACGTCGAACAGCGCCAGCGTGTGACCGGCTTTCGCGAGGTGGCCCGCCATCGGTTCGCCCATGACACCGAGGCCGATGAAGCCGACTGAGGGTATGCGTGATGTGGTGACCATGGGAAGGCGACGATACACTTTTCGGCTGCCCGAGCAGGGCATCACGGGAGACCTGCCACATGAGATCGCTACGCCTTTTCGCCACCCTGACGGCGACCTTCGCACTGGCCGCCGGCGCGACCGGCGCCTTCGCGCAAACGACCCTGACGATGTCGAGCTGGGTCGGCCCGACGCACTCGCTGACGCGCGACGTGCTCAGCGTCTGGGCCAAGAACGTCGAGGCGGCGACGCAGGGCCGCGTCAAGTTCGAGATGCTGCCGAAGCACCCGTCGGCGCCGCCCGGCACGTTCGATGCGGTGCGCGACGGCCTCGTCGATGTCTCGTTCGTGACGGCCAGCTACACGCCCGCGCGCCATCCGCTGCCGCTGATGGCGGAGCTGCCCGGCGCCGGCGCCACCGCCGAGATCAACTCGGTCGCGTTCTCGCGCGTCCACTGGAAGTACTTCCAGGCGGCCAACGAGTACAAGGGCGTCAAGCTGCTCGGCGTGTTCACGCATGGGCCGGGCCAGATGTTCACCGTCAAGAAGCCGGTCACCTCGGTCGCCGACCTGGCCGGCATGAAGATTCGCAGCGGCGGCGGCATCTCCGAGGCCGCGGCCAGGGCGCTCGGCGCCTCGCCGCTGGTCAAGCCCGCGCCCGAGTCGTACGAACTGCTGTCCTCCGGCGTCGCCGACGGCACCTTCTTTCCGTCCGAGTCGATCAAGTCGTTCAATCTCGACAAGGTGGTCAAGTACGCGACCTACTTTCCCGGCGGCTTCTACTCGTCGTCGTTCGGCTTCTTCATGAACGAGGACAAGTGGAACAAGCTGCCGAAGCAGGACCAGGACGCGATCCTGTCGGTCTCGGGCGAGGCGCTCGCGCGGCTCGCCGGCAAGTCGTGGGATGCAGCCGACAAGGGTGGAATCGACGCGCTGAAGGTCGCGAACGTCCAGATCATCGACGCCAGCCCAGCCTTCGTGGCCGACGTTCGCAAGCGCACCGAGCCCCTGGTCCAGGACTGGATCAAGTCGGCGAACGCCAAGGGCGTCGATGGCACGAAAGCCTGGGCCGAATACCAGGACGAGTTGAAGAAGGTCGCTGCCGGCAAGTGATGAACAGCTCGATCGCCGACCCGGTGGCCGCTGCGCGGCCCGTATCGGCGGCTGCCGTCGCGGATCCGCGCCACGCGCTGACACGCTGCGCCTGGATCCTCGCCGACGAAGGCCACGAGTCGGGCCTCGCCGGTCAGCTCACCGCGCGCGGCCCGAAGCCGGGCACCTTCTGGACCTTGCCGCTCGGCCTCGCGTTCGACGAGGCCGAAGAGGCGTCCTGGCTGCTGATCGACGACGCGCTGAACGTGCTCGACGGCGCCGGTTCGTTCGGCATCCGGGAGCCGAATCCGGCGACGCGCTTTCACCTGTGGGTCTACCGCGCACGCAGCGACGTCGCGGCGATCGTCCACACCCATCCGCCGGCCGCCTCAGCGCTCGCGGCCGCCGAGCAGCCGCTCATCGTCGCCCACATGGATGCGACGCCGCTGTTCGGCGACACCGCGTTCCTCGGCCACTGGCCCGGGTTGCCGACGGCCGATCGCGAGGGCGAGATCATCGCCGCCAGCCTGGGCGCCAAGCACGCGCTGCTGCTTGCTCATCACGGCCTGCTGACAGCGGGTCGCACGGTGCAGGAGGCGGCGTTCCTGGCCGTCTTCATGGAGCGGATGGCGCGGCAGCAGATCGATGCCGCCCAAGTCGGCGGGGCCAAGCCGATCGATGTCGAGGAAGCGCGCCGCGCCCGCGATTTCCTGCGCACCGACCGCATCATGAACCTCACGTTCGATGCCTGGGTGCGCAAGACCGAACGGCGGCGCGGTCTGCCGAGGGCGGCCGCACCTCCTGATCGACCCGGGCGATGAAATCGCCGCGGGCCTGGCTCGAGGGCGCGCTCGGCGTCACGTCGGGGACGGTGCTGTTCCTGATGATGATGATCACGGCGGTCGACGTGATCGGCCGCTACGTGCTCAACAGGCCGCTGACCGGCGGCTTCGAGATCACCGAGATGCTGCTCGCCGCGCTGATCTACTGCGGCCTGCCGCTGGTCTCGCAGCGCCGCGAGCACATCGTGATCGACACCTTCGACCCGCTGATGTCGGCGCGCGTGAAGCGGGCGCTCGACGTGGTCGCCGAGATCGTCTGCAGCCTCACGCTCGGCGGCATCGGCTACCTGATCTTCCGGCGCGCAGCGCGTGTTGCAGAGTACGGTGACACGACCAGCGTGCTGAAGTGGCCGCTGGCGCCGGTTGCCTACCTGATGGGCACGATGATCCTGATCGCGTGCCTGATCCATCTGTCGCTGATCTTCGTGCCGCACGGCGAAGACGACGGCAAGAGCATCGTCTAGACGTGACGATCCGGACCCCGCGGCGGAGCAGCCGATGACCGAAGCGCTGCTCGGACTCGCCGCGATGCTGGTGCTGTCGTTCCTGCGCGTGCCGATCGCGTTCTCGATGGGGCTGATCGGCTTTTTCGGCCTGTGGTGGATGCGCGGCCTCGGCCCGTCGATGGCGTCGGCGACGACGGTGGTCTACGAGTCGGGCTTCCAGTACACGCTGTCGGTGGTGCCTCTGTTTATCCTGATGGGCAACTTCGTCACCCGGGCCGGCATGTCGAAGGAGCTCTACCGTGCGGCCTACGCCTTCGTCGGCCATCTGAAGGGCGGTCTCGCGATGGCGACCGTGATTGCCTGTGCCGGCTTCGGCGCGATCTGCGGGTCGTCGATCGCGACCGCAGCGACGATGACGAAGGTCGCCTATCCGTCGATGCGCGATCACGGCTATTCCGACGAGCTCTCGGTCGGTGCGATCTGCTCGGGCGGGACGCTCGGCATCCTGATTCCGCCGTCGACCATCATGATCATCTACGGGATCATGACCGAGACCAGCATCGGCAAGCTGTTCGCGGCCGGCGTGCTCCCGGGTCT
>JBDSAB010000509.1:0-5719 GCA_039922395.1 Caldimonas sp. | reverse complement strand
GTCGCTCGCGGCGCACGGCGACGTGGCTCGCAGTGCTTGGCCTGGCCGTGCTGGCCGGAGCAGCCGGGTGGTGGGCGTGGCAGCGCGCCCACCGATACGACATGGTGCAGACGCTCGCCCGGTTCGCTCGCGAGGAGGGCGAGTGGGACAACCCGTGGGACCTGCAGGATCGCAAGATCGCGAGCCTGCAGCAGGACCTGGTGGCAGTGCGCGATCCGATCAAGCGCCTGCTGATCAAGCGCGAGATCGCGCAGCAGCACGTCAACGGCGGTGCTGCCGAGCTCGGCATCGCGGCGCTCGAGCAGCTGATCGGCGAGTACGCGAAGATGCTGGCGCCGCGCGACATCGAGACGCTGAAGGGCGACCTCGCGTTTGCCTACTTCCGGCTCGGCGAGCAGCAGAACTGCAGCGTCGGGCGCAGCACCGAGGTCTGCATCCTGCCGATCCGCGAGAGCGCGGTCCACGCCGAGAAGCAGGGCGCGCAGGAGGCGGCGACGCGCTACGAGGAACTGCTCGGCCGGGCCGACGTCGACGCCGACAACGCGCTGATCTACCGCTGGTTCCTGAACCTGTCGTACATGCAGATCGGCAAGTACCCGGACGCGGTTCCGAAGGCCTGGCTGATCCCGCCCGAGGCGCTCGCGTCCGACCACGACATCGGCCGCTTCGTCGACGTCGCGGCGGCGCGCGGCATCGTCGAGATGGGACGCGCCGGCGGCACGATCCTCGAGGACTTCGACAACGATGGCCATCTCGACCTGATGATCACCCACATGGGGCTGGCCGATCAGATGGCGTACTTTCGCAACAAGGGCGACGGCACCTTCGTTCGCGAGACCGAGAAGGCCGGACTGAAGGGCCTGCTCGGTGGACTGAACATGGCGCAGGCCGACTACGACAACGACGGCTGCATCGACGTCTACATCGCGCGCGGTGGCTGGTATCACGACAAGGGGCAGTTGCCGAGCTCGCTGCTGCACAACAACTGCGACGGCACGTTCACCGACGTGACCGAACAGGCCGGCGTCCTCAACAACTACCCGACCCAGACGGTCGTCTGGGCCGACTTCAACAACGACGGCCTGATGGACCTGTTCGTCGGCAACGAGATCGTGCGCGACAAGGTGGCGTGGAAGGCCGACGCCAAGTCGTTCCGGCTCTACATCAACAACGGCAACGGCACCTTCACCGACGTCGGCGCCGAATCGGGCATCCGACTCGACGGCATGGTCAAGGGGGCGACCGCCTCGGACTTCATGAACGACGGCTGGCAAGGCCTCTACGTGTCGGTCATGGGAGGCGCGAATCATCTGTTCCGCAACACCGGACGGCCGGGCAAGGTGCCGCAGTTCGTCGACGTCACCGAGAAGGCCGGCGTCGCCGAGCCGAGGATGAGCTTCACGACCTGGTTCTTCGACTACGACAACGACGGCTGGCCGGACCTCTTCGTCAGCGGCTACGAGGCGATGCTGCCGAACATCGTGCGCGAGCTGCTGGGCGACAAGGACAACGCAAAGGGAGCGCGCCCGCGCCTCTATCGCAACAACGGCGACGGCACGTTCACCGATCGCTCGAAGGAGGCGCGGCTCGACCGCCTGCTGCTGACGATGGGTGCGAACTACGGCGATCTCGACAACGACGGCTGGCTCGACTTCTATGCCGGCACCGGCGCGGCCCCGCTGGTCAACGTCGTGCCGAACCAGATGTTCCGCAATGCCGGCGGCAAGACGTTCCAGAACGTGACGACCTCGGGCGGCTTCGGCCACCTGCAGAAGGGCCACGCGGTGGCCTTCGGCGACGTCGACGAGGACGGCAACCAGGACGTGTTCGCCAACATCGGCGGCGCGATGGCGGGCGACAAGTTCTACAGCGTGCTGTTCCGCAATCCGGGCCACGCCAACCACTGGGTCAAGCTCGACCTCGTCGGCTTGAAGGCGAACCGGTTCGGCATCGGCGCCCGCATCAAGGTCCGCGCCACCGGCAGCGACGGTGCGCGGCGCGATATCCATGTCGCGGTCGGCAGCGGGGGCAGCTTCGGCGCCTCGAGCCTGCGCCCGCACATCGGCGTCGGACCGGCGACGGCGATCGAATCGATCGAGGTGCGCTGGCCCGGCAGCGGCACGGTCCAGAAGTTCGCGGGGCCGATCGCGGTCGACCAGCGCTACGAGGTGCGCGAGGACCGCGCGGGGCTGCGCGCGGTCGGCGGCAAAGCGCTGAAGACGGCCAAGGCGAATTGACGGTGGACTTCGCGCTCGCCCGCCGCCCGGCACGGCCGATGACGACAGGCCGCCGCTTTGCCGGTCGATCGCGGGGTCGGCTGGTCGCGCTCTCGGTTGTGATGCTGGGCGCTTGCAGTCCCGACGCCGGCCGCGCGCCGGCCGGTGCTTCGACAGGGGCCGCCAGCGCATCGGTCGTCGGCACGCCGTTGTTCCGGGAGGTCGCCGCGCAGAGCGGCATCGCCTTCACGCATGCGAACGGGATGAACGGCAACTTCTACTATGCCGAGATCATCGGATCGGGGGTCGCCCTGTTCGACTACGACAACGACGGCAAAGTCGACATCCTCGTGCTGCAGGGCGCGCCGCTCGGCGCCGCTACTGGCACCGTCGACGCGTCTGCGGCGTGCGGCGCGCGTCTCTTCCACAACGAGCTCGAGATCCGTCCCGACGGCACGCGGGTGCTGAAGTTCACCGATGTCACGCAGGCGTCGGGCCTGTGCAGCCGCGGCTTCGGCATGGGCGTCGCGGTCGGCGACATCGACAACGACGGCTGCGTCGACGTCTTCATCACCCGCTTCGGCCAGCCGAACCAGCTGTTCCGCAACCAGTGCGACGGCCGTTTCGTCGACGTCAGCGCGCGCAGCGGCGTCGCCGGCGACGGTCGCTGGGGCAGCAGTGCGACCTTCTTCGATTTCGATCGCGACGGCAAGCTCGACCTCTATGTCGTCAACTACCTCGACTACCGGCTCGACACCAACAAGAAGTGCTTCGCGAGCACCAGCGTGCGCGACTACTGCGCGCCGTCGACCTACCGCAACCTGCCGGGCACGCTGTACCGCAACCGGGGCGACGGCACCTTCGAGGACGTGTCCGAGAAGGCCGGCATCCGGAGCGCGTTCGGTGCCGGCCTCGGCGTGATGGCGGTCGACTTCAACCGCGACGGCTGGCCCGACCTCTATGTCGCCAACGACGGCAACCCGAACCAGCTCTGGATCAACCAGCAGAACGGCACGTTCAGGAACGAGGCCGACATCCGTGGCGTCGCCGTGAATGCCGACGGCGCGGCCGAGGCCGGCATGGGCATCGACGTCGGCGACTTCGACAACAACGGCACCGAGGACATCTTCATGACCCACCTGACGCGCGAGAAGAGCACGATGTTCGTGAATCGCGGCGAGGGTTACTTCGAGGATCGCAGCGTCGAGGTCGGCGTGGCGGTGCCGAGCATTCCGTTCACCGGGTTCGGGACCGCGTTCCTCGACTACGACAACGACGGCTGGCTCGACGTCGTGGCCGCCAACGGTGCGGTCAAGCTGATCGAGGAACTGCGCGCGCGCGGCGACCCGTTCCCGCTGCACCAGAAGAAGCAGCTCTTCCACAACCTCGCGAACGGCCGCTTCGAGGAATCGACCGCGGCCGGCGGGCCCGCGTTCCAGCTCTCCGAGGTCGGCCGCGGGCTCGCAGTCGGCGACCTCGACAACGACGGCGCCGCCGACTTCGTCGTCAGCAACAACAACGGGCCGTTTCGCATCTTCCTGAACGCGGCGACGACGGTCCAGCCGTGGATCGGCCTGCGCGCGATGGCAGGCAAGCGCGATGCGCACGGCGCGCTGATCGAACTGCGCCGCAGGGGCGCACCGACGCTCTGGCGCCGCGTGCGGCCCGACGGCAGCTACCTGTCGGCGAACGATCCGCGCGTGCTGATCGGCCTGGGCCGCGGCACCGAGCTCGAGAGCGTCGTCGTCCACTGGCCGAACGGCGAGACCGAGCGCTTCGTTCCGCCGCCGCTGAAGCAGTACACGACGTTGCGCCAGGGCGAAGGCGCGGAACGAACGAAGCCCTGAGGTCTCAGGGCTTCGGGGAACTGCGGCCGATCTTCGCGGAGCCGCGATCAGCGGCTGCTCGTAAGTCAGTTCTGCTGGCCGGCTGGCGTCTTCGATTCCGGGAATGGCCAGACGCCGTCGCGGAATTTCAGCGACAGGAAGCCGTTGTCCTGGCACGTCGTCGAGAGCGTCTTCGCCGCCGCGTCGAGCCGCAACTGGGCCGAGCAGTGATCGGGCCGGCCGTTCGCCGCGGTGCGGTTGTTCTGCGAGCCGGCGCTCGGCGTCGTCACCGCGGGCGGGTTGTAGTACGCGATCTCTTTCGGCCTGAGCGGATCGCGGATGTCGAACACGCGGATGCCCGACTCGAAGTAGCCGCAGGCGAGCGTGGTTGCCTCCTGCTTGTTGTCGACGCTGCAGTAGTGGGCGCCGTACGTGAAGCCGCTGAGCCCGGCCAGGTCGGGGATGACGTTGGCGCAGTTCTTCGGATCGTGGATCTCGAGCGCGAGCTTCGAGACGACGACCGGCTTGGTCTCGTCGCCGATGTCGATGATGCGGGCCATCGGCCACGACGGCAGGCCGGCGTCGCAGGCAGCCTGCCAGCCGGCCGCGTTGCTGGCGCCGCCTCCGCCCTCATCCGCGAAGATCACGTACGGCTTGCCCTTGATCTTGACCGGAATGGTGTGTTGCGCGGTGCGCGCGTCGTCCCAGAAGACGTGGCCGACCTCGCGGATCACTGCGTTCGGCTTGCGCGCCTGCACCTCGCTCGTGTCGACGATGATCAGGCCGTTGTTCGGATAGGTCGCCGGCGGCGGCGGACGGGTCGGGTCGGCCGCGCCGACACCCGCCGACGTCAGGTACATGCGATTGCCGTCTTCGCTCAGCGACTGGCCGTGCAGGCGGTTCACGTACGGGTTCTGCCATTGCGCGATCATCTTCGGGCGGACCGTGCTGGTGATGTCGATCGCATAGACGTAGCCGGCGCCGAGGTTGCTGCCGTAGTAGGTCAGACCGTCCGGCGCGAAGTCGCCTTCGTGGCCGCGCACCGCCGTCGTCAGGCCGCCGTCGATGCCGGTGTTGACGGCCGAGGTGGTCAGCAGCTGCGGGCTGCGGCAGTCGCCCGAGATGTCATAGAGGTCGAGCTCGGGGCCACCGTTGCCGTTCAGCGCATTGACCGCGCCGAGCAGCTGGCGCCGGTCGTTGACCTTGAGCGACTCCCACGGGTCGATCATCGCCGTCGTCGTCAGGAACGCGCTCGCCTTCGGATTCGCCGCATCGGTGGCATCGATCGCGACGACGCCGCGGTTCGTGCGGTTGGCAGTCGACGACGAGGTGTCGTAGTAGAAGCAGTTGTGCCCGGCCTTGTCCTTGAAGTACGCGTGCTGCCAGCTCGCGCCTTCGTTCCGGCTCTGGCCGACAAGGGTCAGGTTGCAGTTGTAGCCCTTGAAGCCGGCCGCGCGCACTGCGGCAGGCACCTGGCCCTGCAAGCCGGCCTCGGGCTTGTCGTCGGTGCCGCACACCGCCTTCGGAACCGTCAGCGGAATCGCCGCCGCGTCTTCCGACGAGCTGCTGCCACCGCATCCGGCCAGACCGACGATCGCTGCGAGCGCCGTGGCCATCGAACACATCTGGAATGGGGTCACCGTGTCTCCTCCTGTTGCAACGGGTTATACCGGCGCG
>JBDSAB010000508.1:0-4753 GCA_039922395.1 Caldimonas sp. | reverse complement strand
GCCGCATCGGCGACTGGCAGTTCGACAGCTGGGGGGCCGGCCATCACTCGCGCCCGGGCTCGCCGGCGACGCCGCGGTTGCTCGGCGCCTGGCAGCGCGAGCCGGCCGTCGCCGAGACGATGCCGGGCAACCTGCCGATGTCTGCCGGCGGCGGCGCCGAGCGCAATTCGATCCCGCTTTACGCGATCGACGGTGTTCAGGTCCGCGTTCACCGCATCGTCGCGCCGCCGGTGCGCTCGTCGTCGCTGCGTGCGCTCGGTGCGTTCGCCAACGTGTTCGCGATCGAGTCGTTCATCGACGAGCTGGCCGAGCGAGCCGGCCGTGATCCGCTGCAGCTGCGCCTCGATCACCTGGACGATGAACGCGCCGCCGACGTGCTGCGCGATGCGGTCGCGCGTTCGCCGTGGTCGGCCTGGCGTGCCGCGCCGCCGGCGAACCATGGCATCGGTTGCGCGCTGGCCCGCTACAAGGGCAGCGCCGGCTGGTGCGCGGTGGTCGCGTGCGTGTCGGCCGAAGCCAGGATCCAGGTGCACGACCTCTACATCAGCGTCGATGTCGGCACGGTCGTCAATCCCGACGGCGTGCGCAGCCAGGTCGAAGGCGGCGCGGTGCAGGCGACCAGCTGGGCGCTGATCGAACGCCTCGGCTTCGACGCCGCCGGCGTCGCGACCACGACCTGGGACAGCTACCCGATCCTGCGCTTCAGCGACGCCCCGGCGGTGCACGTGAACGTGCTCCACCGCGCCGGCGAGCCGGCCCTCGGCGCCGGCGAAATCGCGCAGGGTCCGACCGCAGCCGCGATCGCGAATGCGCTCGCGCATGCGCTCGGCGTGCGCGTACGCGACCTGCCGATGACGTTCGACCGCGTTGCGCAGGCGATCGGTTCCTGATCACGCTGGACACTTCCACCGCCACGATGCGAGCCTTGCCATGAACGATCCGATTCCAACCTGTGCGCCGCACGATCCCGCACCCCGCGCCCCTGCCGTCATGCCGCCGCCGCTGGCCTGCGATTGCCACGCCCATGTGTGCGGCCCGGCCGCGCGCTATCCGTACTGGCCGAACCGCGTCTACACGCCACCCGATGCGCTGCTGGCCGACTACCGCCACATGCTCGATACGCTCGGCGTCGAGCGCGCCGTGCTCGTGCAGCCGAGCGTCTACGGCACCGACAACCGGGCGATGCTCGATGCGCTCGACGCCGACCCAGCGCGTTTGCGCGGCGTCGCGGTGGTCGACTTCGACGTCGATGCGAAGTCGATCGAGGCGCTGCATGCGCGCGGCGTGCGTGGCGTGCGCTGCAACATCGTCGACTTGAAGGACGGCCAGGGCGTGCTGCCGGTCGCCGCGCTGACGACGCTCGCCACGCGCATCGCGCCGTTCGGCTGGCACCTCGAGTTCCTGATGCACGTCGACGAGTTTCCCGACCTGGATCGCCAGCTCGCGCCGATCGGCGTGCCGATGGTGTTCGGCCATCTCGGCTACGTGCCGACGCTGCGCGGGCCGCACAGCGAAGGCTTCGAGGCGCTGCTGCGCCTGCTGCGCGACGGTCGGGCCTGGGTCAAGCTGACCGCGCCATACCGGCTCACCGGCAGCGCGCTGCCTTATGCCGACGTCGATCTCTTCGCGGCGCGGCTGCTCGAGGCGGCGCCGGATCGGCTGGTCTGGGGCACCGACTGGCCCCACGTGATCATCAAGACCGCGATGCCGAACGACGGCGACCTGTTCGACATCTTCAACCGCTGGGTGCCCGACGCCGCGCTGCGCCGGCGCATCCTGGTCGACAACCCCGCGAGGCTGTACGGCTTTGCGGCCGCCTGAGGGCATGCCGATGGCCGATCCGATCAAGGAGCGCCTGCGGCGCGGCGACCCGATCGTCGCGGTCAACCTGGCCGGCGACAACCCCGACCTCGTCGAACCGCTGCAGCGCTTCGGCGCCGACCTCGCGTTCATCGACTGCGAGCGCACCGGCATCGGCCTCGATGCCGCGACGCAGATCATCCGGGCCGCGCGCGCCTGCGGCCTGCCGAGCGTGGTGCGCAGCCCGACCGATGACCCGGCGACCTTGGTGCAGTTCCTCGACCGCAAGGCAACCGGCCTGGTCGTGCCGCATGTCGACACGCCCGCGCAGGCCGCCGCGATCGTCGAGCTGACGCGCTACGCGTGCGGCGACGACGCCGCGAACCGGCTCGTCATCGTGCAGGTCGAGACGCGCAAGGCGGTCGCCTGCATCGAAGAGCTGGCGCGTGTCGAGGGCGTCGACGCGTTCCTGATCGGGCCGAACGATCTCGCCTACGACATGACTGGCCGGCGCGGCGCGCGCACCGCCGAGACCGAGCAGGCGCTCGACCATGTCTGCGCGCGCCTCGCCACTTCCGGCCGACGCTTCGGCATGCCGTCGCGCCTCGACGAGCTCGCGCTGTTCCGGCGCCGCGGCTGCACCCTGCTGTACTACCCGGTCGAATGGCTGCTCGAGCGCGCGCTCGGCGAATTGAAGGCGGCGCTCCGCTGAGCCGGTTCGCCTGCTGCGCCGGCACCGACGAGCGGCGCTCCGATCGGCACGACGATGGCGGGGATGCGGGCTGGGATCGGTCCGGTCGCGGCGGAGTCAAGCCTCGGGAGTGAAGCCGCTCGCCTTGACGACGGGACCCCAGAAGTCGTGCTCGCTGCGCAGGGCGGCCTGCAGTTCGGCCGGCGTGGAGGCCTCGACGCGGACGCCCACCCGTTCGAAGGTCTCGCGCACGTCGGCGTCCTGCGCGACGGCACGCCACACGTCGGCGAGCGCTGCGACGGCCGGCGCCGGCGTGCGGGCCGGCATGAAGACGCCGAACCATTCGCGCTGGGTCAGCGCCGGCAGGCCGAGCTGCGCGAAGGTCGGGGCGCCGGCAAAGAAGATCGATCGGTCGGCCGCGGACGTCGCGAGCACGCGCAGCTTGCCCGCCTGCACGAACGGGCGCGCAGCCGGCTCGGTGCTGAGGGCGCACGGCACCTCGCCGGCCGCCGCGGCCTGCATCGAGGGCGATCCGCCGCGGTAGGGAATGTGGGCCAGCTCGATGCGGGCCTCGCGCGCCAGCAGCATCGCCATCAGATGCGGCAGCGAGCCCGCGCCCGCATTGGCGCATGCCGTGGCTGCCGGTGCCGCCTTGCACCACGCCGCGAAGTCCTCGAAGGTCGCGACGGCGGCCGGCACCGAAGGTCCGACAGCGAGGGCGAACTCGGTGGCGGCGACGCTGCACACCGGCACCACGTCGGCGAACACGTCGTAGGCGAGGCGGCGATAGACATGCGGGTAGAGCGTCATCACGGAGGCCGGCGTGATCAGCACCGCCGAGCCGTCGGCCGCCGACCGCTTCAATTCCTCGACCGCCAGCCGGCCGGCCGCGCCCGGCTTGTTCTCGACCACCGCCGCCGCGGTGATGCGACCCGTGACCTTCTCGGCCAGCTTGCGGCCGACGATGTCGACCGAGCCGCCCGGCGGATAGCCGCAGAGGACGCGCAAGGTGTCAGCCCGCACCTGGGCCGATGCGGCGAAAGGCGCCGGCAGCGCAAGCGCGAAGAGGGTCTGGCCGAAGCGGCGTCGATCGAAGCGGTTCGACAACATGGTGCTCTCCCGTTGCGGGTGAAGAGGTCAGGGCGGGATCAGGCGCGACCGAGGAACGCGGTCCAGCGCAGCGCCAGGAGATCGGCATCGTCCTGCACGACGTCGGGCAGCAAACGATCCGCATGAACGATCGCGCTGAACCAGCGATCGGCGCCGTTGCGCACATCGCCGCGCAGGAACAGCTGGGTCACGAGGCGATCGTGGCGGCCGGTGATCTGCAGGTGCAGGTGCGGGGCGCGCAGGGTCGCGCCTTCGCGATAGGCACCCGGCACCAGGCTTCGAAACACGAAGCGGCCGTCGGCGCCGCTCCGTGTTGCGCCGTAGCCAGCGAAGCCGTCGAGCACCGCTGTCGGGTCGCGCGCACTCGGATGGCGGTAGCGCCCGGCCGGGTCGGCCTGCCACATCTCGATGCGGGCTTCGGGCAGCGGCGTGCCGTCGCCGCTGCGCACACAGCCCTCGAGATGCAGGCAGCGTGCGCCGATCGGCGCGGGGCCGCTCCACAGGGTCGAGCCGGCGTCGGCGGGCCGATCGAGCGGGTAGTACGGGCCGAGCAGCAGCCCCGGCGTGCGGCGCGCGGGAGCGTTCGACGAGAGCGAGGCGTTGGTCATGCGGAACGGATCGGCGATGCGTTGGACGCAGCGTACGAGTCGATGTGATGACTGAATAGCGAAATATTGTCATCCACCGATAAGATTCGGTGATCAGTAGGAGAGCCCATGCAGATCGATCGAGCCCGCCGGCGGGTGCGCCTGCGCGACCTCGAAACGCTCGTTGCCGTGGTCCACGAAGGTGGCATGCGCAAGGCCGCGCAGACCCTGCACCTGTCGCAGCCGGCAGTCTCGAAAGCGATGCTCGAGCTCGAGAACGCGCTCGGCCTGCAGCTCCTCGAACGCGGCGCGCGCGGCGTCGTGCCGACGCAGTTCGGAACGGCCCTCGTGCGCCGCTCGAAAGGGCTGCTCGACGAGCTGCAGGGCACCTTGCGCGAGCTCGCCCACATCGCCGACCCGGAGGCCGGCGAGATCCGCCTCGGCTCGATGGAGACGCTGCAGGCCGGGGTCGTCGGCGCCGCCGTGATGGCGCAGCTTGCGCGCCATCCGCGCATGCGGCTCACCATCGAATCGGGGCAGTCGCCGGAGCTGATCGGTCACTTCC
>JBDSAB010000507.1:0-2543 GCA_039922395.1 Caldimonas sp. | reverse complement strand
GACTCGACGCTCGGCTGCGCCGGCCTGCTCGACGTCTACCGGGCCGGCAACATCGCGCTGTCGAACGCGATCGGTACCGGGGTCGCCGACGACAAGTCGATCTACCCGTACGTGCCGAAGATGATCGAGTTTTATCTCGGCGAAAAGCCGATCCTGAACAACGTGCCGACCTTCCAGTGCCGCAAGCCCGAGGACCTCGCCTACGTCCTCGACAACCTCGCCAAGCTGGTCGTCAAGGAAGTCCACGGCGCCGGCGGCTACGGCATGCTGGTCGGGCCGGCCTCGACGCGCCAGGAGATCGAGGACTTCCGTGCCGCGGTGATCGCCGACCCGGAGCGCTACATCGCGCAGCCGACGCTCAGCTTGTCGACCTGCCCGACCTTCGTCGAGAGCGGCATCGCGCCGCGCCACATCGACCTGCGGCCGTTCGTGCTGTCCGGCAAGACGGTCCAGATGGTCCCCGGCGGCCTGACGCGCGTCGCGCTGAAGGAAGGCTCGCTCGTCGTCAATTCGTCGCAGGGCGGCGGGACCAAGGACACCTGGGTGCTCGAGGCGTGATGGAAGGAATCGGCCATGCTGTCTAGGACTGCGGACCACTTGTTCTGGATGGCCCGCTATATGGAGCGGGCCGAGAACACTGCACGGATGCTCGACGTCAATTACCAGATGTCGCTGCTGCCGCAGTCGGTCGAAGCGGCCGAGAAGGGCTGGAAGGGCCTGCTCAGCATCAGCGAGCTGAGCGGCGACTACGCGAAGCGGCACGGCGCGGTCACGCCGCGCGGTGTCATGGACTACATGGTCGGCGACCCGAAGAACGGCTCGAGCATCCGCAGCTGCCTGATGGCGGCGCGCGAGAACGCGCGCGCGGTGCGCGGCACGTTGACGACCGAGGTCTGGGAAACCCAGAACCAGACCTGGCTCGAGTTCCAGCGCATGGTCGCGACGAATGCCTTCGAGCGCACGCCGAGCGACGCGTTCGAGTGGGTCAAGTTCCGCTCGCACCTGTCACGCGGCGTCACCGTCGGCACGATGCTGCAGGACGAGGCGTTCCACTTCCTGCGCATCGGCAGCTTCCTCGAGCGCGCCGACAACACCGCGCGGCTCCTCGACGTCAAGTTCCACGCGGTCGAGACCGAGTTCTTCGGCCCCGGCCTCGGCCCGCGCATCGGGCAGTCGCAAGGTGCCAACGGTCAGGTCCAGAGCCTCGGCGGAATGACGCAGAGCCAGGGCTTCGCGGCGGCTGAAGCCGGCGCCGAGGGGAGCGCCGCGGCGAACGGCAACGGCAACGGCCGCGACATCGAGTACGACTTCTATCACTGGTCGGCGATCCTGCGCTCGGTGTCCGGCTTCGAGGTCTACCGCAAGGTCTATCGCAACGTGATCCGGCCGGAGAAGGTGGCCGAGCTGCTGATCCTGCGCGCCGACATGCCGCGCTCGCTCGCCGCCTGCATGCAGGAGGTGATGTCGAACCTGCACTTCGTCGCCAACGAGCAGTCGAAGGACACGCTGCGGCTGGCCGGCCGCTTGCGCGCCGACCTGCAGTACGGCCGGATCGACGAAATCCTGGCGACCGGCCTGCACGCGTTCCTGACCCAGTTCCTGGAGCGCGTCAACACGCTCGGCGTCGGCATCAGCCGCGACTTCCTCGTGCCGGTGGCCGCGTGAACGCCCGTCGATGCGGTCGGGTTCGCGGCGCTGCGCCGGCATCGACGTGATGGCGCTCTCCAGCATGCATGCGCTCCGGCATCGGTGCGCCGGTGCCGACTCCCCATCGACCGGCCTTGCCGGCACCGCGAGGCCCTGAATGTCGATCCACGTCGCGCTGAACCATGTGACCCACTACCGGTACGACCGGCCGATCACCCTCGGGCCGCAGGTCGTCCGTCTGCGTCCGGCGCCGCATTCGCGAACCCGGATCCTGAGCTACTCGATGCGGGTCGAGCCGATCGAGCACTTCATCAACTGGCAACAGGATCCGCAGTCGAACTATCTCGCGCGCCTCGTCTTCCCGGAGAAGACGACGTCGCTGCGGATCGAGGTCGACCTGGTCGCCGAGATGGCGGTCCTGAATCCGTTCGATTTCTTCCTCGAGCCGTCGGCCGAGAACTTTCCGTTCGTCTACGACGCGGCGCTGGCCACCGAGCTCGAACCCTACCGCCACAAGGCAGAGCTGACGCCACGCTTCAAGGCCTACCTCGAGAGCATCACGCGCGAGCCGACGCCCACCAGCACCTTCCTGATGCAGCTGAACCAGCGGCTGATGGGAGACATCGCCTACCTGATCCGGATGGAGCCCGGCGTGCAGACGCCGGAGCAGACGCTTCTCAACGCCAGCGGCTCGTGCCGCGACACCGGCTGGCTGCTGGTCCAGCTGCTGCGCCACCTCGGCCTTGCCGCGCGCTTCGTCTCGGGCTACCTGATCCAGCTGAAGAGCGACGTCAAGTCGCTCGACGGGCCGAGCGGCACCGAGATCGACTTCACCGACTTGCATGCGTGGTGCGAGGTCTACCTGCCGGGGGCCGGCTGGATCGGTCTCGATCCGA
>JBDSAB010000506.1:0-14799 GCA_039922395.1 Caldimonas sp. | reverse complement strand
TGCTTTCGAGCCCGCCGAAGGTCAGCAGCAGCAGGACCGCGTGCAGCAATGCCAGCATGATCCAGTTGGCGGCCGTGTTGCCGCGCACCGAGGTCGTCAGGCCGACGATCGCGCACGAGCTGATGCCGGTAAACGCGGCGAGGTACGGGGTGCGCCCGCTCACCAGGATGCCGATCAGGAAGACGAGCGGAATCAGCGTTGGCCAGCGGGCCTTGAAGGACGCGCGCAGCTTCGGCATCTCCTCTTCGGTGAGCCCGCGCAGGCCGCGCCGCTTGGCCTCGAAGTGGACCTGCATGAACACGCCGTAGAAGTGCATGAACGCCGGCACGATCGCAGCCACGACGATCATTTGATACGGCACCGAGAGGAACTCGACCATCAGGAAGGCAGCTGCCCCCATGATCGGCGGCGTGATCTGTCCGCCGGTCGAAGCCGCGGCCTCGACCCCGGCCGCGAAGTGGCGCGGATAGCCGACGCGAATCATCGCGGGGATCGTCAGCGAGCCGACCGTCACTGCATTGGCGACTGAAGAACCGCTCAGCATGCCGAACAGCGCCGAGCCGAACACGCTGACCTTCGCCGGGCCACCGGCGTAGCGGCCGGCGACGCTCGATGCGATGTCGAGAAACAGCTGGCCGAGCCCGATGCGGGTGGCCAGCACGCCGAACAGCACGAAATGGAAGACGTAGGTCGCGACGACGCCGACTGCAATGCCATAAATGCCTTGGCTGGTCAGATACAGGTGATTGACGAGCTGCGGCCAGCTCGCACCCGCATGCTTCAACAAGCCCGGAAAGATCGGGCCGGCCATCGCGTAGGCCATGAAGACCAGCGCGATCACCGGCAGCGGCCAGCCCATGCTGCGCCGAGTCGCTTCGAGCAAGGCGACGACCAGCACGGTGCCCATCGCGACGTCGATCAGCAGCGGGTTGCCGACCCGGAACGCCATGTCGTCGAAGATGTACGGGATGTAGAGCACCGAGGCGGCGACGCCGAGCGCGAGCAGCCAGTCGATCAGCGGCACGCCGCCGGGTCGGAGCGTCGAGCTGCGCGGCGCCTGCTGCGACTTCGAGCCGGCGAAGACGAGGAAGATCAGCCCGAGCACGAACGCCAGGTGAACGCCACGGTGCGTCGTCTCGCGCAGCAGGCCGAAGCCGGCGGTGTAGTAGTGAAAGCACGAGAGGACGATCAGCAGCCACTTGACGATCACGGTCGCCGGCGGCAAGGTCGGCCGGAATCGCATTTCCGGGTCGAACTTCTCCTCCAGCTGCGCGAGCGCGAGCGGATCGATCTCGGTGGCTGTGCTCATTGGGTCGTCTGACTCGGCAAATCAAAACGGGCGGTCCCCGACCGCCCGTCCAGGCTTTCAGCGGCGTGCCGCTACTTCATCAGGCCGGCCTCGCGATAGAACTTCTCGGCACCGGGGTGGAACGGGATTCCGGCGCTCTTCACCGCGTTTTCCTTGGTGATGAACTTGCCTTTCGCATGGCCCGCTGCAAGCGCCTTCTGCGTCGCCTCGCTGAACAGCGCCTTGGTGATCTCGTAGACGGTCTGCGGATCTGCTTTTGCGCTGGTCACCCACTGCGCGCCGAGTGCGAGCGTATTCACCTGGGCCACGCCCTTGTACGTCTCGGCCGCGATCACGTCGGGCGAGAAGAACGGGCTCGCCGCGCGCAGCTTCTCGGCGGGTGCACCTTCGATCGGCACGAGCTCGATCCCGGCGCCGCTCGAGGCCAGCTCGGCGATTGCGCCGGCTGGCGCGCCGCCGACGAAGAAGAACGCGTCGAGCGAGCCATCCTTCATCTTGTCGCCGGCCTGGTTCGGCTTCACGTACTCGGGCTTGATGTCGGCTTCGCTCAGGCCGTATGCCGCAAGGATCAGCTTGGCATCGACCAGCGTGCCCGAGCCCGGCTCGTCGAGCGCCACGCGCTTGCCCTTGAGGTCGGCGACGGTCTTGATGCCAGAGCCCTTGCGCGCCACCAGGTGCACGCTCTCGGGATACAAGTTGGCGATCAAACGGAGGTCCGCGACCTTGGGCTTGCCTTCGTAGACGCCGGTGCCCGTCTGTGCCCACGTCGCCACGTCAGCCTGCGTGAACCCCGACTCGAGCGCGCCACCCGAGATCGCCGTGACATTGGCAACCGACCCGTTGCTGGCCTGGGCCGTCACGATGATCTTGCCGGGCTGCGAAACCGCGTTGGCGATCATCCCGCCGACTGGGTAATAGGTGCCGGCGGTGCCGCCGGTGCCGATCCGGAAAAACTGCTGCGCCTCGGCGGCGCCGGTCATTGCCACGGCCGCCATTGCGGCCACCCAAAATCGCTTCATGCAGTTGCTCCTGGTGCAGTGAGAAATCGAGTCTCAGTGAACCACAATCGGCCACCCCGTTCAAACCCGGAAACCCGATCCCTGCGACATAGCAAGATGCCGGCCATCCAGCGCATCGACTCCTCGACCCGACCCGTCGCGCTGTTCGGCAGCACCGGCACGCGCGTGATCGAACTTCGCGCGACTGCTGCGCTGCCTTCTCACACGCTGATGCGACGCGCCGGCGAGGCCACGGGGCAGTTGGCGCTCGCGCTGGCGCCGCATGCGCGGACTGTGTGGGTCGCCGCCGGCCCAGGCAACAACGGCGGCGATGGCTTCGTGGCCGCGAGTTGGCTGCAGCAACAGGGCAAGCGCTGCGTCGTGACCTTGACCGGCGATCCTGCGAAAGCGCCGGCCGATGCGAAGGACGCATTCGAACGCGCGCAGGCAGCCGGCGTCTCTTTCGAAAACGAAGCGCCGAAGCTCGCGTCGCACGATCTCGCGATCGACGGCCTGCTCGGCATCGGCGGCTCAAGGGCGCCGCAGGACCGCCTCGCCGACGACGTGCGCCGGCTCAACGCCCTCGCCTGCCCGGTGCTCGCGATCGACGTGCCTTCGGGACTGAACGTCGATACCGGCCAGCCATACGGGGCCGATTGCGTTGTCGCGACCCATACGCTGTCGTTGCTGACGTTGAAGCCGGGACTCTTTACCGGGGCCGGGCGCGATCAGGCCGGACAGATCTGGTTCGACTCGCTCGGCGTCGAGTCGACGCCCGAGCACGCACCCGATGCTTGGCTGCACGGGCATTCCGCTCGAATCGACGGAGGTGCGCGTCGTCACGCCGCCCACAAGGGCACCTTCGGCGATGTCGCTGTGGTCGGCGGTGCCGCGGGGATGACCGGCGCGGCCATCCTCGCCGCGCGCGCCGCCCATGCGGCCGGTGCCGGTCGGGTCTTCGTCGCGCTGCTGCGAGACGTGCACCACGGCAGCGCAGACATCGACGTGCTGCGGCCGGAGCTGATGTTCCGCAGCGACTGGTGCGAGAGCCCGCCGGCCGTGTTGATGCAGACGACGGTGGTGTGCGGCTGCGGCGGCGGCGATGCGATCCGTGGCCCGCTGCCGCGCCTGATCAGCGTGGCCGCACGGCTCGTCCTCGATGCCGATGCACTCAATGCGATAGCGGGTGACCGAGGACTGCGCTCTGCGCTGCTCGCGCGCCGGACGCGTCGCCTGCAGACGGTACTGACGCCGCATCCGCTCGAAGCGGCGCGACTCCTCGACGGGCGGACCACCGAGGTGCAAAGCGACCGGATCGGGGCTGCGCGCGAGCTCGCCGATCGTTATGGCTGCGTCGTGGTTCTGAAGGGTTCGGGCAGCGTGATCGCGGCACCCGACACGGTGCCGGTGATCAACGCGACCGGCAACGCCGCATTGGCAAGCGCCGGCACCGGTGATGTGCTGGCGGGCTGGATCGGCGGCCGATGGGCTCAAGCTGCAGAGCCCGCAACCTCGGCAGCAGTCTTCGAAGTTGCAGCAAGCGCGGTGGCCGAGCACGGCGCGGCGGCCGAACCCCTCGCACCGGGCGCCCTGCGCGCGGCCGACCTGATCGAAACGCTTTACACCCGCGAACGAGCGCGTCCCTGACAGCGTCGCTTCAGCCGAGTGTCCGCATCGCGCGGCCGACTTCCAAAGTGCCCTGTGCGCTGCCGCTTTCGGGAACGCTCTCGCCGCTGCGATCGGAGATTTCGCCGAATCGCGCGACGACCTGCTCGACCGCATCGGCCGGCTGGCCGACGAAGATCCCCTCGGTCAGCGTCACGTGGGCGCGCTCGAACGA
Organism: Caldimonas sp.; assembly: GCA_039922395.1. GTDB lineage: Bacteria > Pseudomonadota > Gammaproteobacteria > Burkholderiales > Burkholderiaceae_C > Schlegelella_A. Next base: position 10,652 of record JBDSAB010000506.1, on the reverse strand, counting down.
GCCCGCACCGGCGCACAGGATTGCCCGCGTCGGCGCGTCTTCCGATACCAATGCGAGCAGACCGGGCGTCACCGCGCTCGGCTCCAGTTGCTTCAGCACCGCTTCCGGCATCAGGTTCTCGGTCATCCGCGTTGCCGCCGTCGGCGCCAGGCAGTTGACCCGGATGTTGTTCTTCGCGCCTTCGATCGAGAGCGTCTGCATCAGGCCGACCAGCGCCATCTTCGCCGCGCCGTAGTTCGACTGGCCGAAGTTGCCGTACAGCCCGCTCGACGATGTCGTCATCACGATCCGGCCGTAGTTCTGTGCGCGCATGATGTCCCAGACGGCCTTGCAGCAATGGACCGCGCCCATCAGGTGCACGTCCATGACGAGCTTGAAATCGGCGAGGTCCATCTTCGTGAAGCTCTTGTCGCGCAGGATGCCGGCGTTGTTGACGAGGATGTCGACGCGTCCCCAGCGCTGCATCGCTTCGCCGACCATCGTCTGCACGGCGGCGAAGTCGGTCACCGATGCCCCGCTCGCGATCGCCTCGCCACCGGCTGCCCGGATCTCGTCGACCACCGCCTGAGCCGCGTGCGGCGTGCCGCCGCTGCCATCGAGCGTGCCGCCGAGGTCGTTGACCACCACCGTGGCGCCGCGCGCCGCGAGCCCGAGTGCATGCAGGCGGCCCAGGCCGCCGCCGGCACCGGTGACGATGGCCACGCGGCCGTCGAATCGAACTGTCATCTGTTGCTCCATCGATTGCAGAAGAGAAGAAATGGGCTGCGTGGCACGCAGCGGCGCGGCGTCGCCTGAAACGACGTCGCTCCGATCCCGAGGTCAGCGCCGGCCCGAGGCCTTGACAGGCGAGCGCGGGCCCGATTTGCCGGCTGCCGACTTCGCCGGCCGGCCCGCCCGCCCCGCGCCGCTGGAACTGCCGGCGCGCGCCTTCGAGGCCTTGCGGACCGCGCGATCGGCTTCCTTGACGGCAGCGAGTTCCTTGGCCGCGGCCGACGTCTTGTCGCCGCCGCGTTCCCGTCGCGTGCGCGTCGCAAGAGCGGGATCTTCGCCGTCGCGCACCAGGCGGAAATCGATCTTGCGACCATCGAGGTCGACCCGGCTCACCTGCACGCGCACCCGCGATCCGACCGCGTAGCGCACCCCGCTCCGCTCGCCGCGGAGTTCCTGGCGCACTTCGTCGAAGCGGTAATACTCGCCGCCGAGTTCGGTGATGTGGACGAGGCCTTCGACGTACAGGCCGTCGAGCGTCACGAACAGGCCGAAGCTGGTGACCGCGCTGACCGTGCCGCCATATTCCTCGCCGAGGTGCTCACGCATGAAGCGGCACTTGAGCCACGCCTCGACGTCGCGAGATGCCTCGTCGGCGCGGCGCTCGTTCGCGCTGCAGTGGATGCCGGCGGTCTCCCACTGCTTTTCATCGGCGGTGCTGGCCTTCGGCGCCGCAGGGCTGCTGCCCTTGCGCGAAGCCGGTCCGGGGTTGCTCGGCCCGGTCAGCAGCGTGTAGCGCTTGCCCTGGAGCAGCGCCTTGATCACGCGATGCACCAGCAGGTCGGGATAGCGACGGATCGGGCTCGTGAAGTGGGTGTAGGCCTCGTAGGCCAGGCCGAAGTGGCCGCTGTTGACGCCCGTGTAGATCGCCTGCTGCATCGAACGCAGCAGCATCGTGTGGATCTGGACGGCGTCGGGCCGGTCCTTCGTCGCGGCGGCGATGGCCTGGAACTCGGCCGGCTCCGGATCGTCGCCGATCGAGAGCCCGAGACCGAGCGCGCGCAGGTAGTTCTGCAGCAGCGTGCGCTTCTCCGGCGTCGGCCCCTCGTGGACGCGGTACAGCGAAGGGTGCTTGGCGCGGGCGATGAAGTCGGCGGCGCAGACGTTGGCCGCGAGCATCGTCTCCTCGATCAGCTTGTGGGCCTCGGTGCGGGTGCGCGGCACGATCTTCTCGATCCGGCCGTTCTCGTCGCAGACGATCTGCGTTTCGGTGGTCTCGAAATCGACGGCCCCGCGCCGGCCGCGCTCCTTCAGCAGAGCGCGATAGACCTCGTGCAGGTTGAGCAGGTCGGGCACGAGGTCGTCGCGGCGCACCGCCTCGGGTCCGCGCGTGTTCGCGAGGATCGCGGCGACCTCGGTGTAGGTCAGGCGTGCCTGCGAGCAGATGACCGCCGGGAAGAACTGGTACGCGTGGATCTCGCCGGTCGCGGTGATCAGCATGTCGCAGACCATCGCGAGACGCTCGACGTTCGGGTTGAGCGAGCACAGGCCGTTCGAGAGCTTCTCCGGCAGCATCGGGATCACGCGGCGCGGGAAGTAGACCGAGGTCGCGCGCTCGTAGGCGTCGGCATCGAGCGGCTCGCCCGCCTTCACATAGTGGCTGACATCGGCAATCGCGACGATCAGGCGCCAGCCGTTGTTCGACTTGACCTTGCCGATGCGCGCCGGCTCGCAATAGACCGCGTCGTCGAAGTCGCGCGCATCCTCGCCGTCGATCGTCACCAGCGCGACATCGGTCAGGTCGATCCGGTTCTTGCGGTCGACCGGACGGATCTTGTCGGGCAGCGCTGCGGCTTCCGCCAGCGTCTGCGGCGAGAACAGGTGCGGCACCTCGTACTTGCGCACCGCGATCTCGATCTCCATGCCCGGATCGTCGATCTCGCCGAGCACCTCGGTGACGCGGCCGACCGGCTGCGAGTACATGGAGGGCGGCTCGGTCAGCTCGATCGCGACGACCTGGCCCGCAGCAGCGTTCGCGATCGCGTTCTTCGGGATCAGGATGTCCTGTCCGTAGCGCTTGTCTTCGGGCGCGACGAGCCAGACGCCGCTCTCATGCAAGAGGCGCCCGATGATCGGTGCGCGCTTGCGTTCGAGGATCTCGAGGATGCGTCCCTCGGGACGACCCTTGCGGTCGTAGCGAATCACGCGGGCCTTGACCCGGTCGCGGTGCAGCACCGCGCGCATTTCTTGTTGGGACAGATAGAGGTCGGGGCCGCGGTCTTCACGGACCACGAAGCCGTGGCCGTCGCGATGTCCTTGCACGACGCCCTCGACTTCACTCATCAGCTCAGCGCCGACGGTGGGAGGATTCTTCAATAGAGTTGTTTTGATGATAAAGTCCAAGGCTTCCTGAAATGCCCAGGTGGCGGAATTGGTAGACGCACTAGTTTCAGGTACTAGCGGGTAACTCCGTGGGGGTTCGAGTCCCTTCCTGGGCACCAAGACGAGACGAATGACAAAGGCCGCCGTGTGCGGCCTTTGCTCTTTTTGGGCCCGCTCTCAGATCGCAAATTTCTTCGCGAGGCCCGCCGGCCGGAGGTCGTCGTATTCCTCGAACGGCTGGTGGATCCACGGGCTGGTCGGCAGCAGCTCGACGAAATAGTCGGGCGTGTAGGTCGATACGCCCTTGTTCCAGATGACCGCCGAGCGCAGTTCGCTGATCGACGGCATGCCGCGCAGGCGGTCGACGACCGCGCGCAGGGTCACGCCCGAATCGGAGAGGTCGTCGACCAGCAGCACGCGGCCGGCCAGTTCGCCCTTCGGCAGGGTGATGTACTTGGCCAGATCGAGCCGGCCCTGGATCGTGCCGGCGTCCGCGCGGTACGAGCTGGTCGACATGATCGCGAGCGGCTTATCGAACACTCGCGACAGCACGTCGCCCGGGCGCATGCCGCCGCGCGCCAGGCAAAGAATCTGGTCGAACTGCCAGCCCGATGCATGCACCTTGAGCGCAAGGCGCTCGATCAGCATGTGGTACTCGTCCCACGAGACGTACAGGTGTTTGCCGTCGTCGGTCAGCATGCGGAGGGTTCCTTTCGGGTCGTCCCGATTGAGTCGGCCTGGTACGGATGGCGCAGCAGGATCGTGTGGTCGCGGTCCGGCCCGGTCGACACCATGTCGATCGGCGCGCCGATGTGCGCCTGCACACGCTCGAGATAGCGGCGCGCGTTCAGCGGCAGCGCGTCCCAGCGGGTCGCACCGAACGTGCTTTCGGTCCAGCCCGGGAAGGTCTCGTAGACCGGGGTGCAGGCTGCGATCTCGTCGGCATCGAGCGGCAGGATGTCGATGCGCCGCCCCGCCAGGTCGTAGCCGATACACACGTTGATCTCGGCCAGCGTGTCGAGCACGTCCAGCTTCGTGATGCACAGGCCCGACAGACCGTTGATGATGATCGAGCGCTTCAATGCCGCGGCATCGAGCCAGCCGCAGCGGCGAGGCCGGCCGGTCACCGTGCCGCGCTCCTGGCCGACGGTCGAGAGATGGTGGCCGACCGTGCCTGGCTCATCCATCGGCAGCTCGGTCGGGAACGGCCCGCTGCCGACTCGCGTGGTGTACGCCTTCGTGATGCCGAGGATGTAGTGCAGCATGTCCGGCCCGACCCCGGCTCCGGCCGCCGCGTTGCCCGCCACGCAGTTGCTCGATGTCACGTACGGGTAGGTGCCGTGGTCGATGTCGAGCAGCGTGCCCTGCGCACCCTCGAACAGGATGCTGGCACCCGCCCGGTTCGCGTTGTGAAGGATGTAGCCGACGTCCGCCAGCATCGGCCGCAGCGCCTCGCCGACCTTCATGGCCAGCGCGAAGATCGGCTCGAACTCGAGCCGCGTCCCGTGCAGATAGCCGTCGAGCGCAAAGTTGTGCAGGTCGAGGAGCTCACGCAGCTTCTTCGCGAAGCGCTCCGGGTGCTTCAGGTCCTGGACCCGGAGCGCGCGTCGCGCGACCTTGTCCTCGTAGGCCGGGCCGATGCCCTTGCCGGTGGTGCCGATCTTGCCGACGCCGCTCGATTCGCGCAGCGCCTCGCGCGCGCGGTCGACCTCGACGTGGAACGGCAGGATCAGCGGGCACGATTCGCTGATGAAGAGCCGCGAGCGGACCTCGAGGCCCATCGCCTCGAGCCGCTCGATCTCGCCGAGCAGATGGACCGGGTCGACGACGACGCCATTGCCGATGTAACAGGCGACACCTTCGCGCATGATCCCCGACGGGATCAGCTGCAAGGCCGTCTTCACGCCCTTGATCACCAGCGTGTGGCCGGCGTTGTGGCCGCCCTGGAAGCGCACAACGGCTTGCGCATGGTCGGTCAGCCAGTCGACGACCTTGCCCTTGCCCTCGTCGCCCCACTGGGTCCCGACGACGACCACGTTGCGGCCGCTGGCGTTCATCTGTTGCATGTGATTCGGTCTTGCTTCGAGGGCGCTGCAAAAGGGGCGGCAGTCAGCGCGGGCGCACGACCCACTCGCCGCCGGCGGCCACGAGCTCGCGGTCGCAGGCGAACTCTTCGCCTTCTTCTTCATGGCCCGGCATCGCGCAGACAACGGTCTCGCCGCGTTCGCGCAGGTCTCGGATCGCACTGCGCAACCCTGTTTCCTCGGACCACGGCGCGCGGATCGCTGCACGCGGACCGGCCCCGGGAACCAGCGCCGCGAGCTCTTTCAGGTCCAGGCTGAAACCGACTGCCGGCCGGTTGCGCCCGAAGACCGCGCCGACTTCGTCGTAGCGGCCGCCGCGCGCGATCGCATCGCTCGAGCCTTCGGCATAGACCGCGAAGCGCGCGCCGCTGTAATACGCATTGCCGCCGATGTCGGCGAGGTCGAATCCGACGGCGACTTCGGGATGCGCGGTCCGCGCATGCCGGGCGAGCCGGTCGAGATCGCGCAGGGCGGAGTCGATTGCGGGCAGCGGCGGCAACGCGTCGCGGGCCGCCTCGATGACGCTGTCGTCGCCGTACAGCGCCAGCAGGTCGTGCAGGCCGCGGCGCGCCGCATCCGGCAGCTCGCGCGTCGCCGACAGCAAGCCACCCGCGTCCTTGGCCGCCAGCGCCGCGTGGATCGCATCGAGCTCGGCGGCGCCGGGACGCGCGTTAAACAACAGCGCGCGAACGATGCGCGCGTCGCCCAGATCGAGGGTTGCATCGCGCACGCCGGCGCGGCGCAGGCAGTCGAGTGCAAGGTCCTGGACCTCGAGGTCGGCCTCGATCCCCCGGTGCCCGTAGATCTCGGCCCCGAATTGCAGCGGTTCGCGCGACGCATGAATGCCGCCCGGCCGCGTGTGCAGCACCGGGCCGCAGTAGCACAGGCGGGCGACGCCCGAGCGATTCAGCAGGTGGGCATCGATGCGCGCAACCTGCGGGGTGCTGTCGGCGCGGACACCGAGCGTTCGACCGCTGAGCTGGTCGACGAGCTTGAAGGTCTTCAGGTTCAGTTCGCGGCCGGTGCCGGAGAGCAGCGACTCGATGTGCTCGAGCAGCGGTGGCATCACCAGCTCGCAGCCGTATCCCGCCGCCACATCGAGCAGACCGCGGCGCAGTTCCTCGATGTGTCTCGCCTGCGCAGGCAGAACATCGGCTATGTGCTCAGGCAACAGCCAGGCAGAGGACATGCAGAACGCGGCGATTAAAAGAGAGATTGTACGGGGCCGCACTGCGCGGCACGAGGTGCGCGCGTCACGACGGCCCGATTCAAGGCAGGGCGACGACCATCAGCAACAGACCGCCGAGCACGCACAGCATGCCGAGAAAGCGGATCTGGCCGTCGCTCATCTGCAGCGCGCGCTCGAAGACGCTGCGCCACGAGGCCGGACTCAGGAACGGAAGCAGGCCCTCTGCGATCAGCAGCAGCGCGCACGCGCCGATCGCAAGGTCCCACACGCTCGCGGTCACCGTCGGCCGCTGGGGGTCGCCGGCGCCGGAGCCGGCGCGGACGTCAAAGATCCGCCGCGCAGCGCCTTGAAGAAATCGGTGTTCGGATCGACGACGATCACGTCGCCCTTGCTGCGAAAGCTCGCGCGGTAGGCCTCGAGGCTGCGGTAGAACTGCGCGAACTGCGGATCGCGCCCGAACGCGTCGGCGAACAGGGCCGATGCCTTTGCATCGCCGTCACCCTTCACGGTCTGCGCGTCGCGGTAGGCCTCGGCCAGGATGACCTCGCGCTGGCGGTCGGCATCGGCGCGGATCTTCTCGCCTTCGGCCGCGCCGGTCGAGCGCAGCTGGTTCGCGACCTGCTTGCGTTCGGCTGCCATGCGGCTGTAGATCGATTCCGAGATGTTGGCAACGAAGTCGACGCGCTTGATTCGGACATCGAGTATTTCGATGCCGAACGACTTCGCGTCCTCGCCGAGCCGGTTGCGGACGTCGAGCACGACCTTGTCACGCTCGGTCGACAGCACGGCAGCGACCGTCCGCTTCGTGATCTCGTCGTTGAAGGCGGCATGCACGACCGGGCTGAGACGGGCTTCGAGGTTGCGGATGTCGACGCCGTTGTTGCGGATGAACTGGCGCGGATCGCTGATGCGCCATTTGACGAGCCAGTCGATCACCAGGCTCTTCTTCTCCGCGGTGAAGATCGCCCGGTTCTCGGCGCTGTCGAGCGTCTGGATCCGGCGGTCGAGGAAGACGACGTTCTGGAACGGCGGCGGCAACTTGAACTTGAGGCCGGGCTCCTGCACGACTTCCTTGATTTCGCCGAGCGCGTAGACGACGGCGACCTGCCGCTGGTCGACGATGAAGAGCGTCGACGACAACAGCATCAACGCGAGCAGCACGCCGCCGATGATCAGACCAATGCGATTCATGTTCTTTTGCTCCGGCGCCTAGCGCGATTCGCGCTCGCGGCTGCGCTGTCCGTCACGCGACCGCACGTCGACGCCGCTGCCGGTGACCGGCGATTCGGTGGTCGACGCGCCGCCCGCACCGGGCAGCGGAACGGCAGCAGCGCTCTGCTGGATCAGCTTGTCGAGCGGCAGGTACAGCAGGTTCGAGTTGCTCCGGCTGTCGACCATCACCTTGGAAACGTTCGAGTAGATCTGCTGCATCGTGTCGATGTAGAGGCGGTCGCGGGTCACCGTCGGCGCCTTCTGGTACTCCGCGTAGACGCGGTTGAAGCGCTGCGCATCACCCTCGGCCTGCGCGATCACGCGAGACTTGTAGCCTTCGGCCTCTTCGCGCAAGCGCGCTGACGAGCCCTGCGCCTTCGGAATCACGTCGCTGGCGTAGGCCAGACCTTCCTTCTTGGCGCGATCGCCGTCCTGACCGGCCTTCAGCGTGTCTTCGAATGCCGCCTGCACTTGCTCGGGCGGCTGCACGCTCTGCAGGTTCACGTTGATCACGAGGATGCCGGTCTTCAGTCGATCGAGCTGGACCTGGACCGACTTGACGAGGTCGGCCGCGATGGCATCGCGCTGTTCGTAGAGGACCGAGTCGATCCGGCTCTTGCCGACGATCTCGCGCACCGCCGATTCGGCCGCCAGGGCGACAGCCTCTTCCGGCTCGCGGTTCTCGAACAGGAAGGCGCGCGCGTCCTTCAGCCGGTACTGCACCGTGAAACGAATATCGACGATGTTCTCGTCCTGGGTCAGCATCGACGAGTCGCGCAGCCCTGTCGCCTGGATGATCGCGTTGCGGCCGACTTCCTTTGAGCGCAGCTGGGTCACATTGACCGTCTCGTGGGCCTGGAACGGGTATGGCAGCCGCCACTGGAAGCCGGCATCGACCGTGTGGCTGTACTTGCCGAACGAGGTCACGACGGCCTGCTGGCCTTCCTGCACGATGAAAAAGCCGCTGCCGAGCCAGATCAGCGCCACGACGCCGGCAATGAGCCCGGCGCCGATGCCGGCGCTGCGCATGTCGGGCTGGAAGTTCGGGCCTCCCCCGCCACCGCCTGGATCGCCCGAGCCGTTCTTGCGCGGGCCGCCGCCCTTCGCGCCGAACAGACCGCTCAATTTGCGGTTGAAATCGCGCCAGAGTTCGTCGAGATCCGGCGGGCCGTCGCGCCCGCCGTTCGCCAGGTGCAGATCAGCCCCAGCCAGGTCGCGTGCGCCCGCCGCCGACGCCGGCGATCGACCGCGCTCCGCGAAAGCACCGGCGCCAAGCGCCCCTGCCGCAGCGGCCAGCGCACGCGCGCGTTCGAGGAATCCAGGGAGAGCCGAGTTAGGAGAGGCGTTCGTCATGCGCGTGAATGATAGGTGCCGGTCGGAAGGGGTTCGGTCCGGTCAACCACCGGCTCCGAAAGGTCGCTGGCCGGCATCGCTACCGGAGGTGAGGCCGCATCGGCGCGCTTCAAGGCGTTGTCCGCGCCGCCGATGACGGCTTCCTTGAGCAATTTGCGCAGCAGATCGAGGCCTTCGCCGGTCTTCGCACTGACGAAGATCCGGGCCACCCGGCGCCCCGACGGCAGCTCGACATGATCGCGCATCACGCGCGGGCGTTGCGTCTCCTCGAGCCGGTCGATCTGATTGCACACCAGCACCTGCGGAATCTCGTTGGCGCCAATCTCGCCGAGCACGCGCTCGACCTCGGCGATCTGCTCGTCGCTCTGCGGGTTGGCGCAGTCGACCACATGCAGCAGCAGGTCGGCATCGTTGGCCTCCTGCAAGGTCGCCTCGAACGCCTCGACCAGCTTGTGCGGCAGGTCGCGGATGAAGCCGACCGTGTCGGACAGCGAGGCGGACCGCTGCACGCCGTCGAGATGAAGCTGGCGCGTTGTTGTGTCGAGCGTCGCAAACAACTGGTCGGCCGCATGCACCTTCGCATCGACCAGCACGTTGAATAACGTGGACTTGCCGGCGTTCGTATAGCCGACGAGCGAGACGCGGAAGGTCTGGTTGCGTTCGCGCGAGCGCCGCTGCGTCTGGTGCTGGCGCTTGACGCGCTCGAGCTGCTTCTTCAAGCCCTTGATGCGCTCGCCGATCATGCGTCGATCCAGCTCGATCTGCGCCTCGCCCGGGCCACCTCGGTTGCCGATGCCGCCACGCTGACGTTCGAGGTGGCTCCAGCGCCGGACCAGCCGGGTCGACAGGTACTGCAGACGAGCGAGCTCGACCTGGAGCTTGCCCTCGTGGCTCTGCGCGCGCGCGCCGAAGATCTCGAGAATGAGCATCGTGCGATCGGCGACCGCGACACCGAGATGGCGCTCGAGGTTGCGCTGCTGGGCCGGCGACAGCGCCTGGTCGAACAGCACGGCCTCGGCCTGGTGCATCGCGACCAGCTCCTTGAGCTCGTCGGCCTTGCCCGAGCCGACGAAGAACGCGGCGTCGGGTGCCTTGCGACGTGCGACGACGCGCGCGACCGCGATGTCGCCGGCCGATTCGGCCAGCAGCGCCAGCTCGTCCAGCGACTCGTCGAAGTGCTGCTTGCCGCCGAAGTCGACGCCGACCAAGATCGCACGGGCCGGCCCCGGATCGGGCGCCGCGGCGTGAGAGTTAGTCGACGTCAAAGCGCGATCCGCGGCGCGCGGCGCTTCACCGACGCCGGCGTCACGCCTGCTCGGTCGGCTCGGCGGCCTGGAAGTTCACCGCACGACCGGGAACCACGGTCGAGATCGCGTGCTTGTAGACCATCTGGGTGACGGTGTTGCGGAGAAGGACCACGTATTGGTCGAACGACTCGATGTGACCCTGCAGCTTGATGCCGTTGACCAGGTAGATCGAGACGGGAACATGCTCTTTTCGCAGCAGGTTCAGGAACGGGTCTTGAAGAAGCTGACCTTTGTTGCTCACGATATGCTCCGTGATGAAAAGTAGGAGCGAATGACCTTAACACAGGCCTTCGTGGCGCGAGGCGATCGCAGCCAATACCCTCAGGAGCGCTTGTCGGCATAGGGATTCTTCGAGGAGCGCATCTCGATCCGCAGAGGCGTTCCGGTCAGCTTGAAATGGGCGCGGATGCGGCCTTC